>JAZRBK010000336.1:0-6508 GCA_045635025.1 Candidatus Scatosoma sp. | reverse complement strand
TAACTGCAATTTTTTGGTCCATAATTAGGTATGAATTGTATGCCATACCGTTGGGCACTACGTATTGCCCTTCAAAAAGATCTACTTTGTGGTCGTTTACGCCAATATATTTAACGTCGTTAGTAATTTTCATATTTGCTCCTCTTAATATTTAAAATTTATAATCGAATTTTTTATTTTTGTTTTTTTGGTTGTATTTAGTTTTGCTTTTTTAATTATTTACAAACCGCCTTTTTTTTGCTATAATAATAACGTAGCAATATCGCGGGGGAAGAAAAAAGGAGCGACTATGCAACACTTACAAAAGACGGGAACTTTTTGCAATTTTGCGTGCGGTCTACACGGCGGCGTCGCAAGTGGTTTGATTGCGCCCGTTTTTGGGGGTAAAGCACACATTTTGAACGAAAACGGCAGAAAATAAGAGCGCAACGGCGAAGTTGCGCTCTATCTTTTTTTCGAAATAAGATAAAAATATAGAGTCAAAAAAGAGGAGTTTTTTATGAGTAAAGTCGGTATTTTAATGGGCAGTAAATCGGATTTCGACGTGGTAAAACCCGCCGTTTCCGTATTAAAAAAGTTCGGTGTAGAAGTGGAAGTTCGGGTAATTTCCGCGCACCGCACTCCCGACGAGGCGCACGAGTTTGCGGCTACGGCACGGGAAAAGGGTATGGAGGTTTTGATTTGCGCGGCAGGTAAGGCGGCGCATCTTGGCGGCGTTATTGCCGCACTTACGACGCTCCCCGTTATCGGCTTGCCCGTAAAAACGGATATGATGGGCGGACTGGACAGTTTGCTGTCTATCGTGCAAATGCCTTCGGGGATTCCCGTGGCTACGGTAGGGGTCAACGGTGGCGAGAACGCAGGCTTACTTGCTTTACAGATTTTGGGTATCAAATATCCTGAAATCGAAAAACAGCTCGCGGACTATAAGACGGCGATGAAAGACAAAATCAACGCGGACGATAAAGCTTTACAGGAATTGCTTTAATCCGCCCGGTTAGCAGTAGTTATTTGGAGTAATTTATGGCAGTATTTGGTATTTTCGGCACGAAAACGGATAGCGTAGCGTCCAGTACGTATTACGGATTATATGCGCTCCAACACAGAGGACAAGCCAGCAGCGGTATCGTCGTCAACGATGACGGGCTCTTCCGCGTGCATAAGGGTTCGGGGATTGTCAATGAGGTGTTTACGCCTCGTACGCTCGAAGATTTAGGGCTTGGGAATATGGCGCTTGGTAACGTGCGTTACGGCACGAGCGCAACGAAAGATAAAATTAACGCCGAACCGATGGTGGTCAATCACATCAAAGGTAAAATGGCGATTTCGCACGACGGGAAGCTCGTCAATTACGGCGATTTGAGAAGAGAACTTGAATTGCAAGGCGCTATCTTCCACACTTCTAACGATATTGAGGTTATTGCGTACACGATTACGGAAGCGCGTTTAACGGCGGCGTCTATCGAAGAAGCGGTGAGCAAGGCGATGGATAAGTTAAAGGGCGGATATTCTATGCTCGTAATGTCCCCGCAAAAGTTGATTGCGGCGCGCGACGAAAACGGGTTACACCCCCTTTGCTACGGTATTCGCGACGACGGGGAATACGTCGTTTCTAGCGAAACTTGCGCGCTCGACGTAGTAGGTGCAACGTTCGTGCGTGAGATTGAACCGGGGGAAATCGTCGTATTTTCCAAAGAAGGTGTGAAATCGTTGCGCGACCATTGCGAGAAAAAACCCGAACGGCTTTGTGTATTCGAATACTTATATACAGCCCGTCCCGATTCCGTTATCAACGACTGTTCGGTACATCTTGCGCGGAAAAAGGCGGGTAAGTTCCTTGCCAAAGCGCACCCCGTAGAAGCGGACGTGGTTATCGGAGCGCCCGATTCGGGTATCGACGCCGCGATAGGATATGCGGAGGAATCGGGGATTCCTTACGGGCTTGGAATGATTAAGAATAAATACATCGGCAGAACGTTCATCGACCCCGGTCAAAACGTGCGCGAGGATAAGGTTAAGATTAAGCTCAATCCTATTCCCGAAACGGTTAAGGGCAAACGGGTGGTGCTCGTGGACGACTCTATCGTTCGCGGAACGACGATGACGAGAGTGGTTAAACTCCTGCGCGACGCGGGGGCAAAAGAAATCCACGTGCGCTCGTCTGCTCCCGAGTTTTTGAACCTTTGCTATTACGGCACGGATATCGGTTCGAAATCGGAGCTTGTCGCTTGCAAGTACAATAGCGAAGAAATGGCGAAACTCTTCGGCGCGGACTCGGTCGGTTTCCTGCCGCTTGCGGACGTGTTTAAGCTCGGCGAAAGCGGAACTTGCAAAGGGTACTGTGCGGCGTGCTTCGACGGGAACTATCCCACGGAAATCCCCGAAGAACCGGAATATAACAATAAGTTTGACTTCAAAATCTCCGAGCACAAGGACAAGTAAAAGCACGGACAAGCAAGAAAATAAAAACAAGCAAGAAAATAAAAACAAGCAAAAAAATCAAAACAGGCAAAAAAATCAAAAGCAAAAACGAATAAGTAAAAAATAAAAATTGGAGATATACAAATGGCAATTTCTTACAAAGACAGCGGCGTAGACGTAACCAGAGGTTACAAAGCCGTAGAACTGATGAAAAAACACGTAAAATCCACCTACGATAATAACGTTATCGGGGACTTGGGTTCGTTCGGCGGTTTCTATTCGATAGCGGGTGAGAAAATGGAAGAACCCGTTTTGGTAGCAGGAACGGATGGCGTAGGTACGAAGTTAAAATACGCGTTCTTGCTTGAAAAGCACGATACGATTGGTATCGACGCGGTAGCGATGTGCGTAAACGATATCGTTTGCCAAGGCGCAAAACCGTTGTTCTTCCTCGACTATTACGCTTGCGGCCGTCTTTATCCCGAAGCGGAAGCGGACGTAGTAAAAGGTATCGCAGAGGGCTGTAAGCAAGCGGGTTGCGCACTCATCGGCGGGGAAACGGCGGAAATGCCGGGGTTCTATCCCGACGGGGAATACGACCTTGCGGGGTTTGCGGTAGGTATCGTAGACAAGAAAAAGGTTATCAACGGTAAAAACATTCAAGCGGGCGACGTGCTTATCGGTTTGAAATCGACGGGCGTACACTCGAACGGGTATTCGCTCGTGAGAAAGCTTTTTGGCGATAGCGATAAAGCGGCGCTCGAAGCGTACGACGAAGAACTCGGTGCTACGGCGGCGGAAGTGTTGTTAAAGCCTACGAAGATTTACGTAAAGAGCATTCTTTCGCTCATTGAAAAGGTAGACGTTAAGGGTATTGCACATATTACGGGCGGCGGATTTATTGAAAATATTCCCAGAATCTTACCCGAGGGTGTAGCGGCGGAAATCGACAAGAACTCTTACGACGTACCCCCCGTGTTCAAGGTTATGCAAAAGCGCGCGGGAATTACTGACGAACAAATCTACAACACCTTCAATATGGGTATCGGTATGGTCGTTTGCGTAGCGCCTGAAAACGTAGAAGCGGCTATGGCGAGCCTCAAAGCGACGGGCGAGGACGTCGTCGTTATCGGGAAAACGGTTAGCGGCAAGGGAGTTATTCTTAAATGAAAAAAATAGCGGTATTCGCTTCGGGCGGCGGAACGGATTTTCAGTCCGTCCTCGACGCGAACGAGAGCGAAAAGTTTTGCCAAATCGAATACTTAGTCGCTTCCAAACCGCAAATCGGCGCGATTGACCGCGCGGAAAAGTTTGGAGTAAAGACGCTCGTATTCGACAAGGAAAGCGAGGACAAGGAATCGTTCTACGCGCGCGTGGCAAAGACGTTGAAAAGCGCGGGCGTGGAATATATCGTGCTTGCAGGTTGGCTTTTGGTCGTGCCCGCATCGTTTATCGAGACGTTCGAGGATAGAATAATCAATATCCACCCCTCGCTCATTCCCTCTTTTTGCGGAATGGGTTATTACGGACTGAAAGTGCACCGAGCGGCGATTGACTACGGCGTAAAAGTGAGCGGCGCGACGGTACATTTCGTATCGGCGGACGTGGACGGGGGCGCAATCATTATGCAACGCGCCGTCGCGGTAGAAGAGGGGGATACCCCCGAAACTTTACAAAGCAGGATACTAAAAGAAGAACATAAAATGCTTCCCCTGTGCGTAAAACTGCTCTGCGAGGGAAAAATCGTCAAAAACGGACGGAGCGTTTCTATAAAAGCCTAAACGGGAAACGCTTGCATAATAAACGCTTTTATAATAACGGAAAAAGCCTCCATAAAAGGAAAGCGTAGCGCGTAAGGGCACAGGAAACAAGAGAAATTAAGTAAATAAAGCAAATAAAGCAATTAAGCAATTAAGCAACGGAGAATTACCAACAATGAACGTATTGGTTATCGGAAACGGCGGCAGAGAGCATGCAATCGTGCAAGCGCTCAAAAAATCGCCGAAAGTGGATAAAATCTACGCAATGAAAGGGAATGCGGGTATCGGCGAACTTGCCGAACTCGTGAACGTCGATTACTGCGATTTGAAAGCGGTAGGCGATTGGGTGGATGCGCATAAGGACGTGGAATACACGGTTATCGCTCCCGACGACCCGCTTGCGCTCGGGCTTGCGGACGAACTCGAAGCGCGCGGACACCGCGTATTCGGACCGAACAAGCGCGCGGCGATTATCGAAGCGAGCAAGGCTTTTTCCAAAGAGCTTATGAAAAAATACAATATTCCTACGGCGAAGTACGAAACGTTTTCCGATTACGAAGCGGCGAAAGCGTACGTGGAAACGTGCGATATTCCCGTCGTTTTGAAAGCGGACGGATTAGCACTTGGGAAAGGCGTTCTCATTTGCAAAACACGTGAAGAAGCGCTCGGCGGGCTCAAAGAGATGATGCTCGATAGAAAGTTCGGTTCAGCGGGAAACAAAGTCGTCGTGGAAGAGTTTTTGGAAGGGCCTGAGGTGTCCGCGCTCGCGTTTACCGACGGTAAGACGATTAAACCGATGATAACGAGCTGCGACCACAAGCGCGCGTATGATAACGACGAGGGCTTGAATACGGGCGGTATGGGTACGTTTGCTCCCGCTCCGTTCTACGGGGAAAAGACGGAAAAAGAGGTTATGGAAAAGATAATGCTCCCTACCGTGTCCGCGATGAACGCCGAGGGGCGCACGTTTAAGGGCGTTTTGTATTTCGGATTGATGAAAACGAAAGACGGTATGAAAGTTATCGAATATAACTCCCGCTTCGGCGACCCTGAAACGCAGGTTATTCTGCCGATGCTCAAAACCGACCTTATGGAGATTTTCGAGGCGATTACCGACGAGCGGCTTTCCGACGTGGAAATTGAGTGGGAAAAGGGCGCGTGCGTATGCGTAGTGCTCGCGAGCGGCGGTTACCCCGAGGCTTATGAAAAGGGCAAGGAGATTACGGTAGGAGCTTTGGACGAGGGCGTTGTGTTGTGCCACGCGGGTACGGCTATGAAAGATGGCAAACTCGTAACGAGCGGCGGCAGAGTGCTCGGCGTTTGCGCGAAAGGCGAAACGATAGAAGCGGCTCGGCAAATCGCGTATAAGAACGTGGAAAAAATCAGCTTTGAAAAAATGCACTACCGCAAAGATATCGGTATCAAATATAAAGACGTGGTAAGAGAATAAATCGTTTGGCGAACAAGTTATCGCCGTTCTATCGCCGTTTCGGCGTAAGAAAAAAAGTAAAAAATAAGTTTGAGGAACGTAAACGTATGATTTACAGAATATTCGTAGAGAAAAAAGACAACGTACAAGCAAGAAAGGAAGCGGCGGACGTTAAGACCCTGCTCAATATCGACGCGGAAGATTTCCGCTTGATTTTACGTTACGACGTAGAGGGGATTAGCGAAAGCGAACTGAAAGCCGCGCTCGGCACGGTATTTAGCGAACCGCCCGTCGATAACGTATACTTAGAAACGCTTGAAATCCCGAACGGCTACAAGGCGTTTTGCGTGAGCTATCTCACGGGACAATACGACCAACGCGCGGATAGCGCCGCGCAATGCGTACAACTTTTGACACGTGGGGTAAAACCTATGGTCAAATGTGCAAGGGTATATATGGTTAAAGGCGTGAGCGAAAGTCAGCTCGACGCGATTAAAAAACATATCATCAACCCCGTAGAAAGCGAGGAGGTGAGTTTTGCAAAACCCGAAACGCTCGTAAGAGAAACGGTGGCGGGTGCTCCCGTAGAGGACGTAAAGGGCTTTATCCAAAAGACGGACGAGGAAATTGCGGCGTACCATAAAGCGACGGGCTTTGCTATGAGTGTTGCCGATTTGATTTTCGTGCGCGACTATTTCAAGAGCGAGGGACGCGACCCCAAAGAAACGGAACTCAAAGTTATCGATACGTATTGGTCGGACCATTGCCGTCATACGACGTTCGCAACCGAACTGAAAAACGTGAAGATTACGTCCGAAAATACAGCGATTGAAAAGGCGTATCATTTGTACGAAGATTTGTACCAAGAACTCAACGGGGCGCGTCCCGACAAATACCC
>JAZRBK010000335.1:0-6620 GCA_045635025.1 Candidatus Scatosoma sp. | reverse complement strand
CCGTCCGCAAGAATTTTAAGAATGGATAGGGACACCCCGGCTAGCAAAGAAGGTCATTTTAAAATTTTGAATAGTTTTTCCAACCGTCAAGCAGATATTTTAGTCGGCACGCAAATGATAGCCAAAGGGCACGACTTCCCCGCCGTAACGCTCGTGGGGATTTTGGACGCGGATATGAGCCTGCATTTTTCCGATTACAGGAGCGGAGAAAGGACGTTCCAACTCATCACCCAAGTAGCGGGCAGAAGCGGACGGGCGGAAGAAAAAGGACGGGTGGTACTCCAAACGTTCGACCCTGAAAACGAGGTGCTCCGTTATGCGACGGCGTATGATTACGATGGGTTTTTCCGCAATGAAATCTCTTTGCGCTCGGCGATGGCGTTCCCGCCCTTTTCCAAGATTGTCAGAGTGCTCGTAACAGGCGAGGACGATAACAAAACGATAGAGGTGTTAAAGACGGTGTACTTCGGCTTGGAAAAGCTGTATAACGAAAATATGGATAAGTTTCTCTTTTTTAATAAAATGCGTGCACCGATTAAGAGAATACAAAACAAATACCGTTATCAGGTTTTGATGCGGCTTTCGGATACGTCTGTTTTACCGGAGGTTTACGCGGTTTGTGCGGACGCTCGGACGCGGGACGTGCTTGTCAGCGTAGAAGAAAATCCTAATAATTTAAGCTAAATAGGAAAGGAATATGATAGGTTATATAATGACGCTTGGAGTCCTTTTCGGAGGGTATCCGATAGGGGTTTGGGCGGTAGGAAAAATAAAACGCAAACGCCTTTTTGAAGTCCTTTTTCCCTTTTGCACGTTTGCACTGTATCTTTGTTGCGTCGCGTACATAGCCGTCGACGCAGGGATAGGGGATTGGAACTTCCACAATGCGCTTCCGACGGCAAACGTCAGTCCGTTTACTTATTGTTTGACGGCGTTTATTTTCGTGTTTCCAAAAAGCATAAGAAAGTATTTATATACACTCGTGGCGTTGTTGTCTTTTGGTCTTTTGTGTGCAGGGGCAATTACTTGCGTGTTCAATATTTTGCGCGGTTACGCTTTTCATTGGCAAATTGCGGCGGATTCGTTAATCCACGGCGGGGTTTCCTTGTTTGGCGTATATCTCGTCAAAAACGGACGCGCCGACTTGGGTAGAAACACCTTTGTTATTAGCGGTGGGATTCTGCTCGGCGTAGCGGCGGTTATGATGGGCTTAAACGCGATACTGCATACTTCGTTTTTCGGGTTGTCGATATACGGAGAACATAATATATACAACGTAGTCGTTTGTCAAAACGGTTATCTTTCCGCAGGGTTGTATTTTATCGGGCTTTGCATCGTGCTCGCGGCAGGGTGGCTTTTTCAACGGCTCGTCAACTGAAAATGGATTAAAAGTAAAAATCAAGAGTAAAAGTTAGTATAGGAGAAGAAAAATATGGCAATTCGTAGTGTAGTACAAGTAGGCGACGAAGTGTTGCGCCAAAAAAGTTTCCCCGTGGAGGCGTTCGACGAAAAACTCCACGCGCTTTTGGACGATATGAGAGAAACCGTGCTCAAAGAAGAGGGCGCAGGGCTTGCAGCTCCGCAAGTAGGCGTGCTCCGCCGCGTCGTCGTCGTTAACGTGGAAGAGGGGTATTTTGAAATGGTAAACCCCGTTATCCTTTCACAAAAAGGCGAACAAACCGATTGGGAGGGTTGCCTTTCCGTACGCGGAAAAAGCGGGCTCGTTTCCCGTCCGATGAAAGTGAAAGTATCTTTCCAAGACAGATACGGGGAGAAATATCTCTTGCAGGCAAAGGGCTTTTTTGCTCGCGCAATTTGCCACGAACTCGACCACCTCGACGGCGTGCTCTATATCGACAAGGCAACTCAAATGGAGAACGTATAAAAATAACGGGAGAATATTATGAAAATCGTCTTTGCGGGTACGCCCGATTTTGCGGTTCTGCCGCTGAAAAATATCATAGAAAACGGCTACGAAGTCGTCGGCGTGATTACGCAGACGGACAAACCGCAAGGCAGAAAAGGCATTTTAACTCCTCCGCCTATCAAGCTCTTGGCGCAGGAGTATCATATTCCCGTTTTGCAACCGCAAAAAATCCGCGATAGCGTGGAAGCGGTAAAAGCGCTCGGCGGCGACGTTTTAATCACTTGCGCTTACGGACAGATTTTAACGCAAGAGGTGCTCGATGCTTTTCCGCGCGGGGTATGGAATATTCACGCGGGGTTATTGCCCAAATACCGCGGCGCTTCGCCCATTCAAAGCTGTATCTTGGCAGGCGAAAGCGAAACGGGCGTTTGCGTGATGAAAACGGAGCTCGGGCTCGATTGCGGCGACGTGCTCGCGGTAGAAAAAACGCCGATTTTAGAAACGGAAACGTACGGGGAACTTTCCTCCCGTCTTTCTGCGCTCGGAGCGGAGCTTATTGTAGGCGCGCTCGCGAAACTTGAAACGGGCGATTTCGTGTTAACGCCGCAAGGAGAAGAGGGTGTGCAAGTCGTGCGTAAAATCAACAAAGAAACGGCGCAAATCTCCTTTGAAAAAACGGCGAAAGAAATTATCGACCTCATACGGGCGATGAACCCCGCTCCCGTGGCGTATACGCAGGCGGGGGAGATGAAGCTCAACGTTTACGAGGCGGAACGCGCGATTTTAAGCGACGAGGAAAACGCTATGTTAGAAAGCGTTTCTTGCGGAACGGTACTCACGGATAAACCCAAGCGGGGCTTGCTTGTCAAATGCCAAGACGGGGCGGTAAAGCTTACGAAAGTGCAGGCGGCAGGCGGCAGGGTAATGAGCGGCGGCGATTTATTAAACGGGCGAAAGGTACAAAAGGGGCAGGTGTTACAATGCTGAGCAATCCCGTTTACGACCCCTTTCAAATCCTGACGAAAATCTATCAAAACGGCGCGCACCTCAAACAGGCGATAGCCGATACGTATATCGAAGAGCAGTACCGTTCTCGGACGGTAAAAATCGTGTACGGCGTACTCGAAAAGGACGGGTATTTAGAGTTCTGTATTCGCCATTATGCACCGAAGTCGCCCAAGCCCGTCGTGCGGCTTATATTAAAGATTTCTCTGTATATGCTTCTTTTTATGGACAAAAAGCGGTATATGGTAACCGATTGCGCGGTGAGCCTTTGTAAAAAGTTAGGCAAAGGGGGCGTGAGCGGGTTCGTCAACGCGTTTTTGCGCCGATTTGACAAGGATGAGGTAGATAAGGCGTTACCCGCAGGCGACGAGGGCAGGGCGATAGCGCTTTCTTTCCCGTTGCCCTTTTATAAATTGTTAAAGAAAGAATACGGTCAGCGCGCCGATGCAATCGCTTCTGCAACAAGCGGCGGCGTTTCCGTGCGGTTCGTGCGCGGGGAAGAGGAATATCTGCAAAAACCGCATAAAACAACCCCGTTTACGGAGGGGTATAAGCATTACCTTTTTGAAAACTTTGTGCGCGGCGAGGGATTTGATAAAGGAGAGTACACCTTTCAATCGGTGGGTAGTATCGCCATTTGCGATTGCGTTACGCCGTGTGAAAGTTTGCTCGACGCGTGTGCCGCTCCTGGTGGGAAATCGGTGCTACTTGCGGGAAAATGCAAGGACATTACCTCGTTTGAACTGCACCCGCACCGTGTAGAACTCATTCGGCAGTACAAGCAAAGAATGGGCGTGGAAAACGTGCGGGAAGAACAAAAGGACAGCTCGGTTTTCGACCCAAACTATGAAGAACGTTTCGATAGTGTGCTTTGCGACGCGCCCTGTTCGGGGTTGGGAACGGTAAGTGAAAATCCCGATATTAAGCTCTTCCGCAAAGAAGAGGATATCGCCACGCTTAACAAAGTGCAGTTATCTATTTTAGATACCGTTTGCCGTTACGTGAAAAAGGGCGGAGCGCTGTATTATTCCACCTGTTCTGTTTTAGAAGCGGAAAACGATAAAACCGTAGAACGGTTTTTACAGGCGCACGAAGAGTTTAGCGTACAGACATTACAAAGTCCTTTGCCGCATACGATAAAAACGTACGGTTTGCAATTTTTACCCGATACCGCGTACGGCGCAGGTTTTTACGTTTGTAAACTCGTCAAAAACGGTACGGAGGCTTAGAAAATGAAGAAGATTTTACAAGATTTGAGCTATGCGGAAGTGGAAAACCTCGTGCTCTCGCT
Organism: Candidatus Scatosoma sp.; assembly: GCA_045635025.1. Classification (GTDB taxonomy): domain Bacteria; phylum Bacillota; class Clostridia; order Christensenellales; family Borkfalkiaceae; genus Scatosoma. The sequence continues at coordinate 2,457 of JAZRBK010000335.1, read as the reverse complement.
TGGGGAGAAAAAGTTCCGTGCAAAACAGCTCTTCGAGGGGCTTACGCAAGGAAAGAGCATCGAGGGGATTTCTTCGCTGCCCAAAAGTATCAAGGAAAAGCTTTGCGAAGAATACGAAAATGCGCCCGTGCGGATAAAGGAGACCTTTTACTCTTCCGACGGTACGGAAAAGTATCTTTTTGAACTTGCGGACGGAAACCTCGTAGAAGGGGTTTTGATGAAATATAAATACGGTTATACCCAATGCGTATCCACGCAGGTAGGGTGCAGAATGGGTTGTAAGTTTTGCGCTTCCACGCTCGGCGGGCTGGTAAGAAATCTGACGTCGGGAGAAATCCTTTCGCAAGTTTTGCTCGTCAACGCGCTTCATAAAAAGGACGCGGAGGGGCAGGGTGCACAGGCGCGCGCGGTTACGAATATCGTGCTTATGGGTAGCGGAGAACCGCTTGATAATTACGACCAAACGCTGTGGTTTTTGAGAAACGTTACGGCGGAAGAAGGGTTGAACATCAGCGCACGGAATATTTCCCTTTCTACGTGCGGAATCGTGCCGAAAATGTACGCGTTAGCGGAAGAGGGCTTGCCTATCAATTTGACGGTATCCCTGCACGCGACGGACGACGAAACCCGTCAAAGAACGATGCCCGTGGCAAAAGCGTATAAAATTACGGAAATTTTGAAAGCTTGCGATTACTATTTCCAAAAAACGGGCAGACGGTATTATTTTGAATACACCCTTATCGCGGGCGAAAATTGCGACGAGGAACACGCCGACGCGCTTGTAGCGCTACTCAAAGGTAAGCCTTGCCACGTTAATTTAATTCGATTAAACGAAGTGAAAGAGCGCTCCTTAAAAGCGCTCGACGAAAAATCTGCGTACCGCTTTTTAGGGCGTTTGGAAAAGGGCGGGCTCTCCGCGACTTTGCGCCGTCAAATCGGCGTGGACGTAGGGGGCGCTTGCGGTCAGCTCCGCGCGAGCTATTTAGGCGGAGAGGGTATCAACGCGGAAACGGCAAACGGAGAAAAAGAAAATTGAACGCGCCTATTCTAGCTTTTTTAGTCAGTTTTCTTGCAATGGTGCTCGTCGCCGCAAGTTATTTTTTCAAAAGTAAGCGTGAATATCTCACGTTTCAAGCGCTTGGAATTGTATTTTTAATTGCCTCGTATTTTTTCACGGGCGCGTATTTTGCAATGGTGGGGCTTGGCGTGGGTTTAGCGCGGACGTTGACCTTTTACGGGTATGAAAAGCGTGAAAAAAACGCCCCGATTTCCCTTGCGGTGCTCTTTTCGGCGTTGACGCTTGCGGCGTATTTCGTCGTGGGCGTATGGGTGCTTAGGAAAGGGAAGCCGCTGGATATTATCTATTTGGTTGCGTTGATTTTGTATGCGTTCGTTTTCCGTATGCGTAATTTGAAAGCGGTGCGCTTTTGCGCGTTAGCGCCGACGGCGTTGTCACTTACGTATACCGCGTTAAATCAAGCGGCGGTGTTCGTTATCGTTTCGTACGCGTTCGAGCTTGGCGCGAATCTCGTGGCTATTTATAAGTATGATATAAAAGAGAAAGCAAGGGTTACAAAGACAAAGAAGAACTGTGTGGGTTAGGAGAGTTTTGTGAAATGAAAGCACAGGAAAAGAGAAAAATAGATTTTACGCAGGGCAAGATTTTCGGTAAAATGCTACTGTTCGTTTTGCCTATCATTGCAACGAATCTTTTACAGATGTTCTATAACGCCGCCGATATGATGGTGGTAAGCCTCTCCGACGAGTCCAACGCCGTCGGTGCAATCGGTACGGTTACCTCGTTTACCCATTTAATCGTCAATCTTTTCATCGGCTTTTCGGCAGGCGCGAACGTAATAGTCGCTCGGCATATCGGCGCGAACGACTACGACCGCACGCAAAAAGCGGTGCATACTTCCGTGATTTTAGCGCTCATTATGGGGCTTTTAGGCGCAGGACTTGGGATAGCCGTCGCGAAACCCGTCGTTAAAATGATGGGGAATACGGGTAGCTTATTGGCGCTCGCCACAAGATATACCTATATCTATTTCGCGGGCGTGCCTTTTTTGGCATTGACGAACTATTTAATTGCGATTTTCCGCGCAAAAGGGGATTCGAAAACACCGCTCGTTGTATTGACGTGCGCGGGAGTTGTCAACGTACTGCTCAATTTGTTTTTTGTGCTCGTGGTCGGTTTATCGGTGGAGGGGGTTGCGCTCGCAACGGCGATAGCCAACGTGCTCTCGTTTATCGTGCTTTTATGGAAATTACGGAAAGACAAAGACTTTACGACTTTTTCCTTTAAGAAATTGAAATTGGACGGGCAGGAATGTAAAGAAATCGTGCGTATCGGTTTACCTTCGGGGATTCAAGGTGCGTTGTTCTCCATTTCGAATATGCTCATTCAATCGTCTATCGTCAAGGTAAACAACGCCGTCGTTGCTAGTGGAACGGAAT
>JAZRBK010000334.1:0-2196 GCA_045635025.1 Candidatus Scatosoma sp. | reverse complement strand
GCATACGTACACCTATACACTTATATATGTATACACTTATACATCTATACACTCGCGCATATCTACACTATTACATACCCACAATTTTGCAAGCGAACATATCTATAAACGATTTTCGTGAAACGTTTTCGCCCTGTTTTTACTTTTACGTACCCGTTTTATTCCCTTGCGCCAAGGATATGCAAACAGCGGATTTTTTCATAACGGTAACTGCCGAGCGGGCGAGCGAACGCATCGTTGGTATGTGCGGCGACAAGCGGCATATTTCCCGAAAACCCCACAACAATCGGCGTATGGTAAAAATCCCCCGTCTCCCGCCCAAATTGCAAAAAATCTCCAACTTCCGCGCGGGAAAGCGATACTTCTTCCGCGAACGGTCCTTTCCCGTCCCCGACCCCGTTTTGCGCGTTCGCCGTTAAAAATCGGTAAAAATACTCCACCCCCGTCCAAGCGGCGGTGCGGTCGTTTGCCGAGCGGTAAAACCACCCCACGTCAGGCGTGTAATTCATCACACCGCAACCTGCGAACAGGCATTGGGAAGCAAAGTTCGTGCAATCCCCGCCAATGGAAGAAAAATCGTAATATCTTGGATTGCGCGCAAACGCCCATTCCCGCGCGTAAGCCACCGCCGCCTCGCGGTCGTAAACAATGATTTTCATACCTCTATCCTATGCCCGTTTCACAAAAATTGTTCCCCGTATTTAGAAATCCAAATTGTTAAAAAGGGCGAATAAGCGGCTACGCTTTTCTCGCGTTAGCGCAATTTTACGCGCTAGCGCAAAAGAAAAAGCAAAAAGAAAACGCCCGTAAAATCACGAGCGTTTCGCCTATAATGCGTCTATAAAGCCGTTTCGTCGACGGCTTATTTCACGGCGTTCACCGAGCCGAACAGGGTTATCTTTTCCTTGACGGCGTTTTTGATTTCCTCCACCTTCATCGCACGGATTTCCAAATACGATTTCCCTTCCGCAAGCCCGCGTTCCATTGCGCGTTCGCCCGCTTTGCAAAGGTCGGTGAAGATATTCATCTTCGCAATCCCGTTTTTAATGGTGTTTTTGAAATCGTCGTCCGAAAGTCGCGATGCGCCGTGCAATACGAGGGGAGTACCCAACGCTGCGCGGATTGCTTTGAGTCTTTCTACGTCAAGCTTGGGTTTGGTTTTATACGCGCCGTGCGCCGTACCGATTGCCACCGCGAGCGCGTCCACGCCCGTAGCCTCTACAAAACGGCAAGCCACCTTGGGGGTCGTGTACTGCTCGGAGGTCTGCCCGTCGCCGTCCGCCGCATTGCCGACGTGTCCGATTTCACCCTCCACGCTCGCGCCGAGCGCGTGCGCGATTTTCACAAGTTCTGCCGTTTCACGCAGGTTATCCGCCTCCGATTTCGTCGAACCGTCGAACATAATGCTCGAAAATCCAAGTTTCAAAGCCTCCATACATCTTTCAAACGTCAAGCCGTGGTCGTAGTGCACGACGACGGGTACGCTAGCGCGTTTTGCCGCGGCGATAATCGAGGGTGCGATGAGCTTCAATTCTCCAAACGGGAGCAAGATTTCCGCCGTACCGATAATCACGGGGGAGCGGAGTTCTTCCGCCGCCGCGATAACCGCTTCAAGCATATCCGTATCGGTGGTATTAAACAAGCCTACCGCATACCCGTTTTTTTGCGCGTCTTTTAAGACGGCGTTCAAATTAACCAACATATTTTTTTCTCCTTATTTGCGCCCGACCTAATGATAGGGCGCGTTTATTTTTCCTTTTTAATTTTTTCATTCCTTGCGTAGCCGCTTATCCCCGAACGCCCGTTTTTCGCCTATTGAACGTATGTTTGCGGGTAACCCCACTTGCGGACGAACGCATATATTTACCGTAGCCGTATTCCCCTTTCCGTCGCGTATTCACTTGCGGATAACCGCATACGTCTTGCGCCTGTCCCCCTCTCGCTTGCACGCAACCGCATTTGCGGGGAAGCACATAAATCAAGCGCGCTTTTGATAACTCGCCGCGATTTTTTCGATTTCCGATTTCGGCTTCATACCGTCTACGGCGTTTTCCGAAAATAGACTGCACGCCGCCGAAGCGTTTGCAAACTCCAACGTTTTCTCGTCCGAATATTCGTGATAAATCGCATACAAACACCCCGCGCAGAACGCGTCCCCCGCGCCTACGCAACCCTTGATTTGTTCGGCGGGTAATA
>JAZRBK010000333.1:0-6215 GCA_045635025.1 Candidatus Scatosoma sp. | reverse complement strand
AGATTATCCATCAACATGGTCAAATGCATCGTCGCAAATGCACCGGGGAAACAAACGGGGTTATACCCGTCCCCACGAATCCAACTGCAAAGCTCGAAAAACTCGTCATAGGTGGTAGGTAAGCCGTCGTCTAACGAATAGTCAATTCCGTTTTGAACTCCCGTTTTTCCGTCGGGGCCCAAACTCTTCGTGGGATTTTCTTCGGTTACAAACTTAATACCCATGTCATCGGGTTCTGCCGCAAAATAATACCCTCTCAATTCAAAGAGTTCAGCGTTATAGATAAGCCCGTAATTCCCTTCGTAATGGGGAATTGCATAAACGTGTCCGCCGTAGGTGTAAGCGGCTTTTTGTTCCGCGCTAACCTTTTGGTCAATCGTTTTGCCACCGTCCTTATCATTTTTCATGGTGTATAAGGAATCTAAGGGCTCTAACGCTCCCTCTGCCATAATGTTGTAAATATTATACGGCTGTTCCATAAAGTATACGTCGTATTGACCAATCTGTGCGGCAGTCAAGGTAGTCGAGGTCGTGTCCCCCTTAGGGTTCGCCAACTGTACGCCCATTTTTCCTTCTTCAAAAGAAACGTTCGCATATTTTGCCTCGAAGTTCTTTTTTAATTCCTTCATCCATTCTTCCCCAAAACCCGAGAAGTGGTAGGAAACGTGCAACTGCGTTTTCGTTTCGTCAATTTCTTCTCCGCCGCCGCCACCGCACGCCGCCATGGGCGCAACCGTAACCGCGCAAACTACCAACGCCAATACCTTTGCCAAAGCATTTTTTCTCATAATTATTAACTCCTTCTTGTTTTTCTATCTTAAAGTTTGACTTCTCCCCTTTTACGCGAAGGGGAGAAGTCTTTATCGCAGAATTACTACCCTATTCAACCTTTCTTACTACGCAATCGTAACCGCGCGCACTTCCGTACAGTACGCCGTTACAGGCTCCGTTCCGCTCGTCGTCATAGCACCGAAAATATCGTTAAGGCTTACTGCAAGTTTTTTACTTTGTTTCCGTACTAGCGTTCGCATCTTTCAATACACCGACAACCTCGGTCGTATAAATGTTACACGCCCCATTTTGCACCCATAAGTAAACGCCTTGCTCTACTCCGCCCGTATAATATAATATTTTTCCAATAGAGTTATTCGCTCCAAACGCATTGCCAGCCTTGCCGTTATGCCCTGCATAAGTTGCTTTTACTTCGCCGTTGACGATAACCTCTACCGTCCAAATCGAATCCGCCGTTTGCGTCAAGTGGAAATACGCCCAATTCCCAGAGGTTGCCAACGTGTTCGTTCTATCGTTCAAATATCCGCTGGAAACTTTCACCGCAAACCAAACTTCGCTATATGCAGAAAGGTCGGTATCGTCATAACCCGTAACCCAAGCTCTGCCAGTCGTCCAAGCTGCGCCGTCCGCGCCCGCTTCCGTATTCGAATCAAAGCGTTTCACTTGCGCAAAGCCCGTAGGAGCTGCCGTCGTATCTACGCCCGTATATTCGTGCGTGTGGTCATCGGAAGCTCCGTCGCGCAACATCCAAACGGTTGCGCCGTTTTCATCGGTAACCGTCTTTGCGGTAGGAGCAGGCATACCCGTAAGATTGGTAACGCTCGATTTCGTCAAAACCTCCGTCGAATAAAGGGTAACGTTGGTTGAATTATTATAAACTAACACGCTTGCACCGTCCGTGTTTGCTTTCGCATCTCCTTTTCCGTATAAAATAGTTGAGAGGGCATTAGCACGCTCAGCACTATCGCTACCATAGCCTCTTTCCGTACCGCTTTGATTTTTTAACGTGATTACCTGCCCGTCTTTTGTAATTTCAATATCCCAAACGGAAGCCGCGGTTTTGGTAAGGTGGAAATAAATCCAAGAATCCGAAACGAACAAACCAAAAGAGTTCGAGTCATCCGCCGTATTCGTAATATTCCAACTACCGTTGCTCTTTAACGCGAACCAAACCTCGTCGTAAGCCGCAAGACTCGTATTGTCATAGCAGTAAGGGGTCATAACGCCCCTCGTCCACGTATCCATAGAATCATAACGAGTGACACTCGAAAATCCACCAGGAGCAAGCGTTTTATCGTCCTCACCCGCGTACTGCACCAATTTCGTACTGGCACTCGTTACGTTAAGCGCCGAATCCAAAACTTTATCCGGTTTTACCCCAAAGTTCGGCGTAAGTACAAGCGGCATGGTTACTGCGTCGTTTTCAACGTCCCACACTCTCCCGAATTGGTCCGTCCAGCTTTCAACGCGATACAACGGGTTTTCATAGGAAACGGTATCGTTTGGCGTAGCTTTTCCACCGTACGGCAACGTTTCCGTTACCTTACCGCTCGGCATATCGTACGTTACCGTCGTTTCGGTAACGATATAAGAGGCAACCTGCTCTTTTGTCTGCTCGTCCTTCGTTTCGTCGTTCCTTATCGTATTGGCTACGTCCGTCATAGATACCCATCTATTCTCGTCCGTGTACGCATACGCTACGCTACCGTCCGCGTATTGAATATACGAACGCGCAACGTATTTTGCCCCGTACGCCAGCTCGGGAATGCCGTACAAATACGCCGTAGTTTTCATCACAGGGTTACCGTCTTCGTCAGAAGTAGCAAACCAAACGTCCGTCGTATCGATGTTTTGAGGACGGTATTTAGATTCTTTTTCCAAATCCTCCAACGTCAATTCCCCGTCGTAACGGATTTCAGGAATAATCAACGTACCCGTTTTGTCCCCGTTTTCAAAATCTATTTTTTCATACTCCGCCGTTGATAAATGGGTATGGAAACGGAGTCCCGTTCCGTGTTCGTCGTTGATAAGACGAATACCCGCGCCGCTCATATAGTAATCGGACGCCGCAATCGATTTCACCGTATATGCATCGGCAACCTGCGCGCCGCCTTGCACAAGCGAAATCCCAACGCCTGCGCAAAACGCGCAAGCTAACGTCGCCAAAGTTAAACCGGATTTCTTAAAAAACTTCTTCATTGCTTTTCCTCCTTAAAGATACTCTCCCACGTTGCTGCGTGCAACGCCTTCCCACCAATCGCTATTGTCCTCACCGCCGTTTTCAGGGCTCGTGCGAATCACGTCAGCCATAGCGATTTTAATGACTCTAACTTTTGGAGCGTCATAGGTCAAACACCCCTGCTTCGATGTTACAATTGCCATATTATTGTCCTCCTGTTTATGACTTTTTTCTGGCTTATTTTTGTTTTTGGTTCAAAAAACGACTATCCATTGTCTCCCCTATTTTTTATAGGTTCGGCATTATTATATCACGGGCAAGTATATATGTAAATATTTATTTGTTTGCTTTATTTGTGAATTTGTTGTTTTGTTTTTTGGCGTTTGTCTTGTTTTTTTATATAAAATCCCTTGTTGAGATTAGCTTTTTCTCAGCGCTTGTCCGCCTTTTGGGGGTTTATCGATAAAATAACGTCTAATATTCTTTATTTTTGGCATTTTATAACAAACTTAGTAATATTTGCGCGTTTTTCCTACTTTTTATAAAAATGTTCTTTCTTGTTTCATTATTTTCCATCAAAACGGTTGCTTTTTCAAGGGTTTCGCTTTATAATAAAATTACAGGCTTTACTGCCTTTACCGCTCCGCTTTGCCGCCCGCAAAGAAAAATAAACAACGTTTAAGGGGAATATTATGATAAAAACTTGGCTTACACCTTATTATTCTTTTAATAATCTCTCCATTTACGATTTCGGCGAAGAAACCGAAGCCGTTATTAAACCTAACCCCATTATGCAACGCTCTTATTTCTTAATCCATTTCATTGTATCAGGCGAAGGTACTTATACCATTCATAGCGCCTCGGGAGAAAGAACCGTTCCTCTGCATGCAGGAGATATCTTTGCTATATATCCCTACGATTTTATTCAGTACCGCTCGAACCCTAAAAATCCTATGCATTATTTTTGGGTTAATTTCAACGGTAGCGAAGGGGAAAATATCTTGGAATATTTAGGCTTTTCACACGAAAACTTGGTGTTTAACCACAATAACCCCAATAACGTTTACGAAATGTTCAAAGAACTGTTTAAGTCCAATAAACAAAACGATAAATACCTTTTAATGCTCCATTTCCTCTCTCTTATGAATACCATTCGAAAAGGCAATCTCTCCATTTCTCAACCAAAATCCCAACCAAGAGATTCTTTGTTTATTCGTGCTGAATTATATATCCAAAGACATATTACCGACAATATCAAGGCTAGCGACGTCGCAAACTTTTTACACGTGGATAGAAGCTACTTCTCCACAATCTTCAAAAAAGAATATAAAATATCGCCTTACGCCTATATTCAACAACAAAAAATTGAGTTCGCTAAAACCTTGTTACGAACTTCCAATTATAGTATACGGGAATTGGCTGATTTACTCAATTTTAGCGATATCTACGCCTTTTCCTCCTTCTTCAAAAAACATTGCGGCGTTCCCCCTTCTCAATATAAAAAGAATGCGCACCTAAAAGATTGAACCTTGCTATATAACGAATATAAAACGCGTATACCATAATAAAACAATAAAAGGGCTATCATTTCCATTGATTGCCCTTTTTTGGTTTGTGAACAGTTACCGCTGCACGCACGGTTCTATCTAATTTTTATTCTTTACACACCGCTATATGCCGAGAATCCGCCGTCTACGGGAATTACCGTGCCCGTAACGAAACCGCTCGCATCATCGTCCGCAAGCCACATAAGCGTACCGATTAAATCGGAAATCTCCCCAAACTTCTTCATCGGCGTAGCCGCTAAAATCTTGCCTGTTCTCGCCGTTGGCGTTCCGTCCTCGTTAAAAAGCAACGCACGGTTTTGATTGGTTACAAAAAATCCAGGCGCAATCGCATTACAACGGATATTGCAAGGCGCAAAATGCACCGCAAGCCATTGCGTAAAATTGGATATTCCCGCTTTCGCCGCCGAATACGCAGGGATTTTCGTGAGCGGTCTATATGCGTTCATCGACGAAATATTGATAATATTCCCACCGCTCTTTACCATATCTTCTGCAAATACCTGCGTTACCAAAAACGCACTCGTGATATTGAGGTCAAATACGAATTTGAGTCCGCTTTCTTCGAGCGCAAAGAAATCTTTTACTCCCTCCAAATCAGGCGTCATCGTTTCGTTGTCCGTGGACGCTCTGGGATTGTTTCCGCCTGCGCCGTTGATAAGGAAATTGACTTTTCCGAAGCTATCGTTGATTTCCTTTTTCGCTTGGATAATACTTTCCTTATCCAAACAATTACAACGGATTGCTATCGCGTTCTCCCCAATCTCGTCGGCGAACGCCTTCGCCGCCTCATAATTGATATCGAGAAGCGCTACCTTCGCGCCCTCCTTTGCCAACGCCTTAGCAAACTCACTGCAAATAATTCCGCCTGCGCCCGTTATTGCAATTACCTTATTTTGTAATTTCATTTCTCTCCCTCCATCCTATCCAACGTATCCCATACGCCGAGCATATACATAATCCCCAAAGCACGGTCGTATAAGCCGTACCCAGGGCGTACCGTTCCGGCTTTTTCTCCCCAAAGGTGCCTACCATGGTCGGGACGAACATATCCTTTGAACCCACAATCGTGGTATGCCTTTAAGATTTCCAAAATACCCGTATCTCCGTCGCAATCTCTATGGCTCGCTTCGCTAAAATCACCGTTTTCGAAATGCTTTACGTTCCGAATATGCGCAAATGCGATTCTATCGCAATGCTTTCTAACTATCTCCGCTACGTTATTATTAGGGTTCGCATTCAAGCTCCCCGAGCAAAGCGTTAAGCAGTTGTACTCATCGTCTACCATTTTCAAAAATCTGTCGATACTCGGCTCGTCCACCAAAAGTCTAGGCAAACCGAAAATATCCCAAGGCGGGTCGTCCATGTGGATTGCCATTTTGATATCGCACTCGCGACAAGTCGGCATTATCGCTTCTAAGAAATATTGAAGATTCGCCCAGAGTTTTTCCTTATCTACGCCCGCGTATGCTTTGAACAGTTCGTCCAATTTCGCCATACGTTCGGGTTCCCAACCGGGGAAAGACATATTATACTTTTCCGTGAAATCAAGAATATACTTCGCCATAGCGTTGTAATCGTCTTGTATCATTCCCTTTTCATAAAAAAGCGCCGTCGAGCCGTCCCCGACTTCGTGGAAAAGATTGCTCCTCGTCCAATCGAATATCGGCATAAAGTTA
>JAZRBK010000332.1:0-10516 GCA_045635025.1 Candidatus Scatosoma sp. | reverse complement strand
GTTAATGGAAATGACTGTAAAAGAAATCGTGCTCGCCGCTGCGTTTGAATTGGGCGTTGCGGACGAGTTGAAAAATTATTTGGATTCCGCTTCGAACGGCTTGGACGGGTCGGACGATACGAACGGCTCCGACGGGTCGAGCGGGTCGGGCGGAGGTGGCAACGAGCTGGACGATTCCGTGGATTTGGGCGGCTCGTGGGACGAAGGCATTGATACGGTTAGCGCAGAGGGGTTGGCGGAAACGTCGGACGGGAAAAAACTTGCAGAGGCGCTCGTGCGGTGTTTTAATATCGTAGAAAATGAGTTGGCGGTGGATTATTTGCCCCTGCTTTCTGAAGAAGAATTGGAAACGGAAACGGGTGTGGTGTATTATTCCGAGCTCGCGCGTTCCGTTGTGCGTGTGGTAAAAGTTACCGACGCTTGGGGAAACGAAGCGCCGTTTAAGCTCTTCCCCGAATACCTGAAAACACAGGCGGGTAAAGTGAAAATCCGCTATACCTACGCGCCGAGAGAAAAAACGCTTTCCGATTCGAGCGACTATCTTTTGTATGCGTCCGTTCGCCTGTTTGCGTACGGTATCGCCGCCGAGTATTCGCTCGCTTGCGGGTATTTTGAGGACGCCGCGGTTTGGGATAAAAAATATAAGGAGGCGATTGCCGCTGTGTACCGCAAAAAACCTTGCAAAAAAATCCAGTCAAGGCGGTGGGTATGATGGCTACGTATCAAAAAAAAGTGTATACGGTAGATGACTTTCGAGCGGATACCTACGGGAAAGGGCACGCGCTCGCGGGCGGTGGGCGGTTCGCCGCAAACAGCAGTTGCTGTGATTTTGCAGACGGCGTTTTATCTACGGGTATCGGCTTGCGCGGGTATGCGTTCGGCGGGGAAGAAATACTCGCGGACGAACGCTTGCAAAATACCGATTTCTTTTTCTTCGTAGAGGGCCAGAACGAACAGCAACAACCGACGCTAAAACTTTTCTGCGTTTCGCTCGAAGGGAAAATGTATACCTATTACGAAAAAAATTGGGTCTTTACTTTCGACTTCAAAAACCGCGTAAAGGTGGCTTGGGCTCTCAATAAAGACGGGAAAAAACAATACTACTTCGCGGGCGAAAACGGGGTACATAGGCTTAACGGTTTTATAGGGTTTGAAACCTCTATAAAAACGCCGACGGCCGATTTGTGTTATTATAAAGACCGCTTGTTCTGTGCCGTAAAACCCCATTCGCTCGTGTATTCCGCGCCGTTATCGCCTAACGATTTTACCGAAAGTATCGACGACGGTGGAAAAATCGCTCTGCCCAAAGGCAAAGGAAATATCGTTGCGTTACTGCCAATGAAAAACGCCCTCTACCTCTTTTACGAGTACGGGATTTTCGTGCTCGACGGAGCAGGGTCGCCGCGCGATTTCGCCGTTCGGGAGATTGGTTACGGCGGCGGGCGTATCTTTGGGGATTCCGTTGGCGGTTGTGCCGTCGGCGGGGAAAAAGCGTTCTTTTTGGCGGAGAACGGCGTTTACGTCTTTGACGGGAATAAGGCGGAAAAAACGTGTGAAAATCTGCCGATAAAACCCGTTTGCGAGGGGCAGGTATGCGTTCACGCGGAGTTCGACGGCAAATATTACGTATCGTATCTGAGCCAAAATTACGCGCGGGAAGCCGTTTGTGTGGACGGGGAAAGCGGACTTGGATATTTCACGTTCGAGGCGTTCGGCGCGTCCGTGGACGAGGGGATTGCCTTTTGCGTTGCGGACGGAGCGGTGAAAACGTTCTGCTTAAACGGGGGGAGTTTGCCGCTCGGCAATGCGTATACTTATAAGCTTTCAAACGTCGATTTTGGTTGCGGGGAAAGAAAGACCGTGAAGAAGTTGATTGTGCACGGTGGCGGAAACGTGCGTGTTTGTCTGTCGGGCGAAAGAAAATCGAAAGAGCAGCTTTTCGACCTTGCAAACGGACGGGCGGAAGCCGCGTTTGGGCTGCGCGGAACCGTTTTCGACCTTACGATTACTTTACAAGAGGGCGCGTTTGTGCGTGCGATTGAAGCGGAGTATCTGACTCTGAGCGGGAACGCGAAAAGGAGGTTTACGGTATGACAATTGACATTATTTCCTATACCGACGCGCAGTTCGCCGCGCTGTCGGAAGAACAGATTTTAGAAGTGAAATCGGCACAGCTTAAAAAAAATCGGCTCGTTTCTAAACTCGAAGCGGAAAAGCTCAAAGAACGGAACAGGCTCTTGGATAACGGGACGTTTTTATCGGAAACGTGGAACTTGTACTGCACAAAATTGCAAGAAGAACACGACGCGGAAGTGGCGGCTATTCGCGAAGCACTTCTGTTCTATTTACACTTTACGGCAAAACCCGAATCGTCTACAAGCAACTCGCCTTATCCGCTCGATTATTCCTTGGATAATGCACAACGATATATCGTTGTGCGCGATTATTACGAGGCTACGTATACAGACCCGAGTGAACGTTTTAATACTTTCAAAAACGATAAGATAGCGCTTAGTTATTTGGGAGAACTTTATAAAACGTTGTACGATTATTTCTTATACGACGTGAAAGCATAATCGACAGAACACCCCTAACAGATTAGACGTATTGGCGCGTATTGGTGTTCGTGGGGAGAAAGAGGCGCGCGTTCGTAGCAAAAACGGCTCGTTAAGAGTAAAAACAAGGGGGCTTCTTCCGTCTTTTAGACGGAGGGAGCTTTTTTGCGCGTATTCGCTTGCTTTTTTTATGGGTATTTGATATAATATTATCGAAATAAATATGCCCGCGGCGTTGCTACGGGGAAAAGGAGCTTTTTATGCCGATTATACAAGTGAAAAAATTGAAAGAAAACGCCATTTTACCTACCTACGGTTCGGAATACGCCGCGGGAGCGGATTTATACGCTCTGCCCGATGAGGAAATCGTCATTCCCGCGGGCGAAACCCGTTTCGTCCATACGGGGCTTGCAATGGAAATCCCCGAGGGATATGCGGGGCTCGTGTACGCAAGAAGCGGGCTCGCAAGCAAGCGCGGGCTTGCTCCCGCGAATAAGGTCGGGGTCATCGACGCCGATTACCGCGGGGAAATTATGGTCGCCTTGCATAACCATTCGGCTATTTCGCAAACGATTGCCGCAGGGGAGCGCGTGGCGCAACTTGTCGTAACGCCTTTCTTGAAAGCGCAATTCGAAGAAACGGACGAGCTCTCGTCCACCGTGCGCGGTGTGGGCGGGTTCGGTAGTACCGGTACGAAATAAGATTGCGTTAGCGTAAAGGGAGGCTTATTATGTCAATGAGAATGCGGAAAAAACGCAATTTCGACGCTCGCATGGAGGCTTGCGCCGATTTGCTGTTGGCAAAGGGGACGAGCGGAATCCTCAATATGAAAGAAGCTGCGGAAAATTACCGCGCTTTGATAGATTTTTCTACGGCGTTTGGGAACGATAATCCCGTTGCGCTCGAAATCGGGTGCGGGAAAGGGGGGTTCGTGCGCGCGTTAGCGGAAAGAGAGCAGAGTAAAAACTTTTTGGCGCTTGAAAAGATGAGCAACGTGATTCTAACGCCGATGGAAGCCGTGAAAGAGGCGGGGATTGAAAATATTCGTTTCCTCAATATCCGTGCGGAGTGTCTGCCTTGCTATATCCCCGAGGGGAGCTTGGACGAGATTTATCTTAATTTTTCTACGCCCTTGCCCAAACTTGGCTATGCAACGCAACGGCTTACGCACGCGAATTTTTTGAGCGTATATAAAAAACTTTTGAAAAAGGGCGGTCGTATTCTCCAAAAAACTGACGATTACGACTTTTTCGAGTTCTCCATAGAACAATTTAAGCTTTGTGGTTTTGAATTGCAAAACGTGAGCTATAACTTGCACGAAAACGGGAATCCCGATTGGAATATCGTTACCGAGTACGAACAAAAATGGGTGGAGCGCGGCTTGCCTATCCACCGTTTGGAAGCGGTTCTCTTGTAAACGGGCGGTATCAAGGAAAGAGCGCGCTTTTATAAAAGCTTTACTGGATAAGTGCGTGATGGCAGAGGGGAAATTGAGAAGAGAAACAGACAATATACCGTAAAAGTACGGAGAAAGGACGGTAAAAAATGAAAAGAACAATCAAAAAAAGTATCAGTAAAATCTTGCTTGCGGGTGCGTTGCTTGTGAGCGGGGTGTTAGGCGTTGCGTGCAAAAGCGACGTTCCCGACGGGGAAACGACGGTATATATGCCCGACGGAGCACCTGCGTTGGCGTTAGCCAAGCTTATGCATGAAGATAAAGAGGACGACGGTGTGTCGTATTACGTGGTAGATGCGAAAACGATTGCCTCCAAGGTAAACAACAAGGACGCGGAGAAGAATGCCGACCTTTGCGTTCTGCCCGTGAGTGCGGCGAGTAAACTGCTCGGTAGCGGGGAGAATTATAAAATGCTCGGGTTGGTAACGCAGGGGAATCTCTTCTTGCTTTCGAAAACGGAAACGGCGGAATATACCGCGCAAAATCTCGGCGCATTGCTTGGGAAAACCGTCGTCGTGGCGCAAATGAACGAAGTGCCTGGGTTGACTTTGAAGGCGACTTTGACGGCGCGCGGAATCGCTTGGCAGGAGCTCACGGACGGCGTGGAAGTTAGTGCGGATAAGGTGAACTTGACCGTGGCGGCGGCAGACTTTGACGTAGAACTTGTGGCAGAGCCCGCCGTTAGTAAACGGCTCGCCGCGAGCGCGGCTTGGAAAGTCGTAGGGGATTTGCAAAAACTCTACGGCGCGGAACTTGGCGGAAGTTACGGATTCCCGCAGGCGGCTTTGGTCGTGAAAAGTTCTCTTTTGGAAACGCACGGGGATTGGGTGAAAGAGTTCGTAGGAGAAGTGGAAGGCGGAAGCGAATGGCTTTTAAGTACGGACGCGAATACCGTCTACGAGGCGGTCGTTTCCCATTTCGAGGATAAGGGCAAAGCGCCCGTATTTTCGGCGGAAACGTTGGGGGCGGATACCCTCGCTCGTTGCGGGGTACGCTTTTCCTATGCAAGTAGTTGTAAGAGTGTCGTTCATTCCTATTTAACCGAACTTATCGGCGTGAATGCAAGTGCGGCTAAATTGCCTGCCGATGCGTTCTATTGGACGGAATAATAAAGCGGCACGATAATAACAAAATATTCAAACGGTACTTTTTAGAATAATTCAAAGTAACGGAGTATAATGAAGCGGAGAAAGGGTTTGAAAAAGATTGTCTTAAAAAACTGCATAATTTGGGTGGCGGCGATTGCGTTTTTATCCCTCGTTTGGGTAGTGGCATATTACGCCGTAGGGAACGATTTGCTCGTGCCCTCTTTTTCGGACTGTGTGAAACGGCTCTTCGTTCTGCTTGGAACAAAGGTGTTTTGGACGGCGTTTTTCGCCACCCTTTTACGGGTGTTGATTGCGTTCGTATGCTCTTTCGTTTTGGCAGTGGTTTTAGCGGTAATCTCGTACCTGCTACCCGCTTTTAAGGCGTTTTTTGCGCCGATTGTGTCGGTGCTTCGCTCGTTACCGACCCTTGCGGTGCTTCTTATCTTGCTCGTGTGGACGGGGGCAAACGGCGCGCCCGTCGTCGTGGCGTTTTTGTCCCTCTTTCCAATGCTTTACGCGGGCGTTTTGGCGGCGTTATCAGGGGTGGATAGTGCGCTTGTGGAAATGAGCCGCGTATATAAAGTACCGCTTAAAAAACGTATTTTACAGTTGTATTTGCCCTCCATTGCTCCGCAGGTTTTACAAGAAGCGGGCGCGGCGACGTCCTTTGCGTTAAAACTCGTCGTGTCGGCAGAGGTGTTGGCTACAACTTGGAAGAGCCTTGGCGGAATGTTGCAAGAGGCAAAGCTGTATTCGGAAATGCCGCTCTTATTCGCGCTCGTGTGCGTGAGCTTTTTGACGGGGCTTTTATTAGAACTTGCTTTGTCCGCGGTGGCACGTGCGGTGGAAAGGAGGGTGAAATGAAAATCCGTTTTTCAAAATCGTACGGCGGGAAGAAGCTATTCGACGATTTCTTTTTGGAAATTGACGAGGGAGAAGTGCTTTGCGTGCTCGGCGGTTCGGGCGTGGGGAAAACGACGATTCTTAACGTATTAGCGGGAACGACTTCTTACGAGGGGGTACGGGAAAACGTACCGCAAAACGTGGGTTACGTCTTTCAAGAAGCACGGCTTTTGCCAAACTTAACCGTAGAGGAAAATCTGCTCTACGCAGGGGGCAGGGTTGAGGATATTCAAAAAATCCTTAAAAAAATAGGGCTTTTCCCGCACAAGAATAAACGCCCGAAACAGCTTTCGGGAGGCGAAAAACAAAGGGTGAGTATCGCGCGCGCCTTCTTATCGAATGCGCCTTTATTGCTATTGGACGAGCCGTTCGCTTCTCTGGATACCGCTCTGAAAATTAAGCTTTGCGAGGTCTTCGGGCAGCTTTGGCGGGAGAAAAAACCGACGGCGGTGCTCGTTACGCATGATATCGAGGAGGCGTTAATGCTTGGACACAGGATTGTCGTGCTCGACGAGGGGAAAATTATTTGCGATTGCAAGGTGGAGCGCGCGGAGGGAGGTTATCCCTCGTCCTACGGCTCGGCTTGCGGAGTAAAAGATAAACTGTTGAGCGCTATCTTAAAGACGGGGGAGAGGTTATCGTGAAAGAAAAAGAAAGGTCGAAAGTGGAAAAATTGGAACGCGAGGAGGAAAAAACTATCTCCAAAGCTACCATTGCCCGTATGCCGCTGTATCTCCATTTTCTACAAGAAGAAAATGCCAAAGGTGTAAAATACATTTCTTCGACGATTATTGCACAAAGTATTTCCGTATCGTCGGTGCTTGTACGCAAAGACCTCGCGCTCGTTTCCTCCGAAGCGGGGAGACCGAGGCTTGGGTTTGCCGTCAGCCGTTTGATTGTCGATATCGAAAAGTTTTTGGGTTATGACGTCGTGTCCGACGCCGTTATCGTCGGCGCGGGCGGGCTCGGTCGGGCGTTCTTGGGTTACGAGGGGTTCAAGCATAACGGTTTGAACGTCGTGGCGGCGTTCGACGTGAACGAGAAGCTCGTGGGAACCAACGTCGCGGGAAAACCGATTCTTGCTTTGGAACAGCTTTCTAAGTTCGTAAAAGAATATAAAATCCGTATCGGAATTATAACCGTACCCAAACACGCCGCGCAAGAAGTGGCGAATATAATGGTCGAGGCGGGTATCGAGGCAATTTGGAACTTCGCTCCCGCACCCTTACGTGTGCCCAAAGATATCGTGCTCAAAACGGAGGACCTTGCGGCTTCCCTCGCTATATTGGCAGGGAAACTCTATAAATCGGGCGAACGGTAATTTTTTTTATCGCGGTTAGCGTTTTGATAGCGTTGAAAGCTCAAAACTTTAAGTTGTTTCGAGTGCTTTTAAGCTTCTCAACGCTCGCTTAGAAATCCGTAATTCCGTTTTCCCGTTGCGCGCAAAATCTTTTTCGACGGTGCAAAGGGGAAGTATGGTCGAGAAAACGGGTAAAGAAACGGTTAAGCAATCGGCGGTTCAAGGAACGGACGGGCGCGGTTTAGGACGGTTACAAGAAGTTTTAGAGAAAGTGCGCGCGGCGCAAAAGATTTTTTCCACCTACTCGCAAGAGCAGGTGGACGTAATTTTTAAGGCGGTGGCAACGAGAGCGAACGCCGCGAGAATTGAGCTCGCGAAAATGGCGGTCGAGGAAACGCAAATGGGCGTTTTCGAGGATAAAGTGCTCAAAAACCATTACGCCGCCGAATATATCTACAATCAATACAAAAATGAAAAAACTTGCGGCGTAATCGAACGCGACGAGGCGAACGGTTACGTGAGAATAGCCGAACCGATTGGGGTTGCGGCGGCGGTAATTCCGACCACGAACCCTACTTCGACGGCTATTTTTAAGTGCTTGATATCCTTAAAAACACGGAACGGACTGATTTTATCTCCGCACCCGCGTGCGAAAAACTGTACGGTGGCGGCGGCGAAACTCGTTTTGGAAGCGGCGGGGGAAGCGGGCGCGCCGAAAGATATTATCGGCTGGGTGGACGAGCCGAGCGTAGAAGCTTCCACTTACCTTATGAAAGAAGTAGATATGATTTTGGCGACAGGCGGTCCGAATATGGTGCGTGCGGCGTATTCGTCGGGAAAACCTGCTATCGGCGTAGGTGCGGGCAATACGCCCGCCGTTGTGGATTTTACCGCGGATTTGAAACAGGCGGCGGCTTCGATTGTCCATTCGAAAACGTTCGATAACGGCGTGATTTGCGCTTCCGAACAAGCGGTTGTCGTTTTGAAAGAGGTCTACGACGAGTTCAAACGGGAGCTTGAATGGCTCGGTGGGTATTTCTTGAACGAGGAAGAAACGCAAAAAATGCGGGTGCTTATGTTTGGCGAAGGTAAGCTCAATCCTAAAATCGTTGGGCGTACGGCAAAGGAGATTGCTTCGTTTTGCGGCATACAGGTATGCGATGAAACGAAAATCCTCGTAGGCGAGGTGGATTCCGTGGGTGAGGAAGAGGCGTTCGCAAAAGAGAAACTCTCGCCTGTATTGGCTATGTATAAGGCGGAGGATTTTGAGGAAGCTTTGGAAAAAGCGGACGCGCTCGTACAAGGGGGCGGGCTCGGGCATACGGCGGCGATTTATATCGACGAGCAGGCGGGGAAAGAACGGCTCGATGCCTTTTGTGCGAGAATGAAAACCTGCCGTATCCTCGTCAATACGCCCGCTTCGCAGGGCGGTATCGGAGATTTATATAATTTCCGCTTAACGCCGTCGCTTACGCTTGGTTGCGGTTCGTGGGGCGGAAACAGCGTTTGCGAAAACGTCGGCGTACAGGAGCTACTCAACGTGAAAACGGTTGCCGAGCGTAGAGAAAATATGCTGTGGCTGCGTGTGCCTGAGAAAGTGTACTTTAAGCGGGGCTGTTTAAGAGGTGCGTTGCGCGATTTGGGGGAAGAGGGTTATCAAAGGAAGCGCGCGTTTATCGTTACCGACCGTTTTCTCTATCAGAACGGGGTTTGTAAAAAAATTACCGACGAACTCGATTCGCTCGGTATTGCGCATACCGAGTTTTTTGAGGTCGAACCCGACCCGACGCTTGCGATAGCGCAAGAGGGAGCGCGGCGTATGGCGGTGTTTGCTCCCGACGTCGTGATTGCGCTGGGTGGCGGGTCGCCGATGGATGCGGCGAAAATTATGTGGACGCTGTACGAAAAACCGAATAGCCGTTTCGAGGATTTGTCTATGCGCTTTATGGATATCCGAAAGAGGATTTACGGATACCCGCGACTTGGGGAAAAGGCGATTTTCGTCGCAATTCCCACCACCGCGGGGACGGGGAGCGAGGTTACCCCTTTCGCCGTGATTACCGACGAGCGTACAGGAGAAAAATACCCGCTCGCCGATTACGCGTTGATGCCTACGATGGCGATTTGCGACGTGGGGCTAATGCTCGATATTCCAAAAAGTTTGACGGCAAACGCGGGGTTCGATGCGCTTTCTCACGCGGTAGAAGCGATTTCGTCTATGCTCGCTTCCGATTACACGAACGCGCTTGCTCGCGAGGCGGTTTGCTTGCTCATCGCATACCTGCCCCCTGCATTTTTGAAAGGACGTGCGGATATTCGCGCTCGCGAGAAGGTGGCGAACGCCGCGACCATGGCGGGAATCGCCTTTGCAAACGCTTTCCTTGGCGTGTGCCATTCGATGGCGCATAAGCTCGGGGCTCGCTTTCATCTTCCGCACGGATTGTCGAACGCGTTATTACTCGTGGAAGTGATGCGGTTCAACGCCGCTAAAAATCCTACGAAGATGGGCACGTTCCCGCAGTACGAGTATCCCGATTGCTTACAAAGATACGCTGACTTAGCCCGAACGCTTGCCCTCAAAGGGGATACAGAGGAGGAGCTTTTTAAGTCGCTCATAGAAAAAATTGAGGAGCTCAAAGGCGTTTTGGGATTGCCTAAAACCATTCGCGAAGCACTCGGCGAACGGGTGGGCGAAGAGGAGTTTTTAAGCTCGCTCGACAAGTTGAGCCAAGACGCGTTCGACGACCAATGCACGGGTGCTAACCCGCGGTATCCGCTCGTGGAGGAAATTAAAGGCTTGTATTTGCGCGCGTATTACGGTTCGTAACAGGGAAAGGCAAGGGATAAGCAAAGCGGAACAGGAGAAAAGCAGGATAGAACCAGGGCAGAAGCAGGGCAGAACCAGGGTAGAAGCAGGGCGGGAGAAATCTCGCCCTTTCCTTACGGAAAAACCCTTAAATGTGATTGACAAACGGCGGGGAAATCGTTTATAATAATTTATAATAAGAATAATAAGGCAAACGCAGAACAACGGGGAAGCGTTGCTTGGCGAAAAAGGATTGGGTTGGAAGATGCTTGACCTTCGTAAGTTCTTTGGGAAAAAAGTGTGCGTGGCTACGTCGGGCGGAGCAGATTCGACGGCGCTTTTGCACTACCTTAAAACTCAAGAAACTGCGTGCCGGTATTCCCTTTCCGCCGTGCATTGCGAGCACGG
>JAZRBK010000331.1:0-5858 GCA_045635025.1 Candidatus Scatosoma sp. | reverse complement strand
GCCAAAATCCGCAAGGCTTCCACTTTTTCCACGTCTTCGCGTAAAATGGTTGTATGACGGGATTGCGGTACGTAAAATATATCGTCGAACCCGCGGAAGAGAATAGAGGATTTATATTCTACCTCGTGAGGGAATACGCCGAACATTTTCTCGGGGACGGAATGTTTTTCAATGCCGTAATGGTAATAAAGCCCTGCTTGCGCGCCCCAACAGATATGCAAGGTGCTATGCACGTGGGATTTGCTCCATTCCATAATTTCGCAAAGTTCCTGCCAATACTCCACCTCTTCAAAGGGCATATGTTCCACAGGCGCGCCCGTGATAATCATACCGTCGAAGTTTTGTTCTTTTACGTCGTCAAACGTCTTATAAAAGGCGAGCAAATGCTCCTCCGTAACGTTTTTGGATTGGTGGGTGGAGGTGCGGATGAGGGTCGGTTCGACCTGCAAGGGGGTGTTCCCCAGAAGCCGCGCGAACTGCGTTTCCGTTTCGATTTTCTTGGGCATAAGGTTCAAAATGAGGATTTTCAAGGGACGGATATCTTGCGTGATTGCGCGTGTTTCCGTCATAATGAAAATGTTCTCTTCCTGCAACGTCTTTGCCGCGGGTAAATTGTTGGGTATCTTAATCGGCATACTTCTTTTCCTAAACTTTCAAGTTGTTTTTCCGCTAACGCGTTTTTTCGCGAGCGCGTGTTTGTGCTAACTCTTTTCCGCGAGCGCGGGTTATACCGTTTCGAGCGCTTGCGTTATATCGTCGATAAGGTCTTGATAATTTTCAAGCCCGCAGGAAAGACGAATCAAATCGCCGGGGATTCCCGCCGCAATAAGCTCTTCGTCGTTCATCTGTCTGTGCGTAGCGTTCGCAGGGTGCAGACAGCAGCTTCTTGCATCGGCTACGTGCGTTTCAATAGCGATGATTTTTAAGGCTTTCATAAACTTCTCTGCCGCCGTTCTGCCGCCTTTTACGCCGAAGCTGACGACGCCGCAAGTGCCGTTAGGCAGATATTTTTGCGCGAGTTTATAGTATTTATTCGAGGGGAGTCCGGGGAAGTTCACCCAACCGATTTTATCGTTTGCTTCTAAAAACTCGGCTACTTTTTGCGCGTTTGCACAGTGCCGTTCCATTCTCACGTGCAGGCTTTCTAAGCCCAAGTTGAGGTAGAACGCGCTTTGCGGGGATTGCGAGCACCCGAAATCGCGCATCAGTTGTGCCGTGGCTTTCGTGATATACGCACCGCCTTGCCCGAACTTGGTCGCGTACGTGATACCGTGATAGCTCTCGTCGGGCGTGCAAAGCCCAGGGAACTTGTCCGCGTGTGCAAGCCAATCAAAGTTACCCGAATCGACGAGGCAACCACCTACGGCTACGCCGTGTCCGTCCATATACTTGGTGGTGGAATGAACGACGATGTCCGCGCCGAACTCGAAAGGACGGCAATTTACGGGGGTGGCGAACGTGTTGTCGATGATAAGGGGAACGCCGTGCGCGTGTGCCGCCTTAGCAAAAAGCTCGATGTCGAGCACCGTCAACGCGGGGTTGGCAATCGTTTCCCCGAACACCGCTTTGGTGTTGGGACGGAATGCCGCGTTCAGCTCTTCCAACGTACTGTCGGAAGAAACGAACGTGAAATCAATCCCCATTTTCTTCATCGTAACGGCGAAGAGGTTATACGTTCCGCCGTAGATATTGGAAGAACAAACGACGTGGTCGCCCGCGTTCGCGATATTAAAGATAGAGAAAAAGCTTGCCGCTTGCCCCGAGGAAAGGAGCATAGCCGCGCTTCCGCCTTCAAGCTGACAAATCTTAGCGGCGACGGTGTCGCAGGTGGGGTTTTGCAGACGGGAATAAAAATACCCGCTTGCTTCCAAATCGAAAAGTTTACCCATATCCTCGCTCGTCGCATACTTAAAGGTCGTGCTTTGGATAATGGGGATTTGGCGGGGTTCGCCGTTGCCGGGGGTGTAACCGCCTTGAACGCAAGTTGTTTCCAAACGTAATTTTTTCATAAGAGCTCCTTTTGCGCTTTTATAGCGCGTAGCGCGTGTAATACAGGCGCGTTTTAGCGTTTTATACGTTTAAGTATAACATAATGTTTCACTTTTCGTCAAGTGTTTTAAGGGGTAAAGCTCGGCTTAGGCAGGGGAAAAGCGTTATGGGGGAAAGGGGTAGCGGGATTTTTGGGCGAATGCGGGCTCTGCTTTGAACGCGTTACGCAAAAAACGCAGGGAAATTATGGATAAAAAGCGGGAAAAAAATCAAAAAAACGTAAAAAATAAGGAAAGCCAATTCTTTTGAATTGACAAAAGAAAGGAAAATGTATTATAATAATAAATAGCGAGGAAAAAGTTTTTCCGTATGAACGGGCGCGAAACAAAATCCTTGCAAAAAAGAAAAACATTTTTATATTCGGAGGTTATTGAAAAAATACTATGGAGCCCCTACCCCTATCTATCGTAATTGCGATACTCGTACTTTTATCCGCGTTCTTCTCGGGCACGGAAACCGCTTATTCCTGCGCGAATAAGATTAAGCTCAAAAGTATGGTAGCGCTCGGCAAAAAAAGAGCGAAGAACGTACTTAATTTTGCCGATAAAAATTACGACAAACTCGTAACGGCTATCCTCATTGGCAACAATATCGTAAACTTAACCGCTTCTGCGCTCGGTACGATTTTGTTTGCACAGCTTATCGCGGACGGCAATCTCGCCGCAACCGTTTCTACGGCGGTACTTACCGTAGCCGTATTGATTTTCGGTGAAATTACCCCTAAATATCTCGCAAGTGTATATCCTGAAAAGTTTTGCTTCTTCTTTTATCCGCTTATGCAGCTTTTCTATTGGATATTTTATCCTTTCCGTCTTATCTTCGACGGCTATAAATATCTGCTCGCAAAGATGTTTAAGCTCAAAAAAGACGAAACGGTAACGGACGAAGAACTCCTTTCCCTCGTGGAAGAAGCGGAGGAGAGCGGTACGCTTAAAGAGGACGAATCGGAACTCGTGCGTTCGGCACTCGAATTCGACGATTTGAAGGTGGAAGATATTCTCGTGCCCCGCGTCAACGTATACGCCGTGGAAGAGGATTCTTCTATGGACGAAGTGCGGAAAGTCTTTGAAAAGACGGGGTATTCCCGTTTGCCCGTGTATAAGGATACGATAGATAACGTTATTGGACTTATCCACGAGAGGGATTTCTTTTCGGGTTACATCAGAGGGGAAAAGGAAATTGGGCATTTGGTACAGGAAATCGTGTTCACGAGCGAGTACACCCGCATTTCTACCCTCTTAAAACAGCTTCAAAAGAAGAAGATACACATGGCGGCGGTTTCCGACGAATACGGCGGACTCGTGGGTATCGTTACGCTGGAAGATATTTTAGAAGAGCTCGTCGGTGAAATCTGGGACGAACACGACGAGGAGGAAATCCTTTTCGGGCAAACCTCGGGCGACGAACGCTGGGTAGACGGGAAATGCGAACTTACCGACTTTTTCGCGCTCTATGAAATGGAAGAGCTCGCGGAAAATTACGAGTCGAACACCGTCGGCGGTTGGGCTACGGAAAAATACGGCGGTATCCCGCCCATTGGGGAACTTTTGCACTTGAAAAATCTTGAAATCAAGATTGTAAAAGCAACCAAACAAAAGGTATTGAAAGTTCTCGTACGGCAAACGGAAGAAGAGTTTGCCGAGGACGTAGACGAAGAATAAAACGTGTTTCCGCCCGAAAAATCTCCTTTTTCGGGCGGATTGATTGAGAAAATATTGGGTAAATATTGAGAAAATACAAAAAACCAAAAACAATATTATAAAAACCAAAAAGCGAGGTAAGAAAAAATGGCAACAATTTTAGTAACGGGCGGGTGCGGATATATCGGTTCGCACACGGTTTTAGAGCTTTTGAATAAAAACTACGACGTCGTCGTGGTGGACAATTTCAGTAACTCTTCCTTTGAAAGTATCCGTCGGGTACAAAAGATTACGGGTAAAGAGGTAACTTTCTACGAAGCGGACATTCGTGATAGCGCAAAAATGGAAGAGATTTTCTCCGCACATACGTTTGACGCCGTCATTCATTTCGCGGCGTTCAAGGCGGTGGGCGAGAGCTGTAAACTTCCGTTGAAATATTATGAAAATAACATTAGCGGTACGGTGTCGCTTCTTCAAATTATGGAAAGACATAACGTAAAGAAGATTATCTTCTCTTCTTCCGCGACGGTATACGGCGACCCTGAGAAGCTTCCCTTGGACGAGAGCTGCCGTCTTTCCACGACGAATCCTTACGGCAGTACCAAGCTTATGATGGAAAATATTATGCAGGACGTTTATAAAGCGGACAATGATTGGAATATCATTTTGCTTCGTTATTTCAACCCCGTCGGCGCGCACGAAAGCGGGCTCATCGGCGAAGACCCCAAAGGGATTCCCAATAACTTGATGCCCTACGTAGCGCAAGTGGCTACGGGAAAACTTGCCTGCATTAACGTATTCGGCAACGATTACGATACCCCCGACGGAACGGGCGTGCGCGATTATATTCACGTCGTTGACTTGGCGCTTGGACATATCGCGGCGATTGAAGAATGTAATAACGCGGGCGTGCATATCTATAACCTTGGTACGGGGCAAGGATACAGCGTGCTCGATATGATTCACGCCTTTGAAAAGGCTTGCGGAAAAACGCTCCCGTATAAGATTTGCGAGCGCCGTTCGGGCGATATAGCGGCTTGTTACGCTTGCCCCGATAAGGCGAAAGCAGAACTCAAATGGGAAGCGAAGTTCGGTATCGAGGAAATGTGCGCTTCGCAATGGAAATGGCAGAGCGGTAACCCGAGAGGCTACGAGGCGTAAAAAGCGCGATGATAAAAGCGGACGAAATTATCCGTTCTGACCGAAGAACGTTATCCGTGAGCGTGGACGCGCTCGGCAGAGTAACCGTGCGTGCGCCGTGGCGTTGTTCCGACGAAAGAATTATGGCGTTTTTGCAGGACAAAGCCGATTGGATTCAACGCGCCGTAGCAAAAACGAACGGGGCAGGTACGCGTTTACCGACGGAAAATCTGGACGGATACGTATTTCCGCTCCTTGGCGAGCAAACGCAAATCGTCTTAACGGGCGAGAAACGCATTCGCTTCGACGATAGAGAAAAACGGTTGTATCTGCCGTCGGACAAGCCCCAAGAACGCCTTGTCAAATGGTTGAAAGAAAACGCTAAGCGCATTTTGGGAAAGCACACGGCGGAAAAAGCGGCGCAAATGGGCGTGCGTTATCAATCCGTTTCGATTACGAGTGCGCGGACGAGATGGGGCTCGTGTTCGGGCAAGAACGCCGTGCATTACCCGTTTCGGCTTTTGTATTTGTCACGGGAAATTATCGAATACGTCGTCGTGCACGAGCTCGCGCATACCGTTCATAAAAACCATTCCAAAGCGTTTTGGTTGCTCGTGGAAAGGTACGTGCCCGATTGGCGGGCGCGGCGGGCGCAGCTCAAAAACGCAGGGTGGCTCACCTATCTTTTTTGACGACAGGCGTTACGCTATTGACGGACGGGTTCAAGGTCGTTTTTGCGGAGCAGTTTCGCGTTAGCGCGTTTAAGGCACGGGGATTTGCGGTATAAATATACGAGAGAGTATTTTGCAAAAGAGGATTTTGCGAAGAGGAAACTATGTTAGAACTGAAAAACGTAAGTTACAAAGTAAAGGACGAGCTCGGAGAAAAGGAGATTTTGAAAAATATTTCCTTGACGATTGACGAGCGTTTCGTGGCGTTCACGGGTCCGAACGGCGGCGGGAAATCAACGCTCGCCAAAGTGATAGCGGGCATTATAAAGCCCACGGCGGGTAAAATCTATTTTGACGG
>JAZRBK010000330.1:0-9654 GCA_045635025.1 Candidatus Scatosoma sp. | reverse complement strand
CTTCTTTTCAAGGCCTTCGCCCATTACGAAGAACGCGAACTTATTGATAGCGGTGTTACCGCTCTTCAAAAGGTCGGAAACTTTCTTGGAGTCGTCTTTGATGAAAGCTTGTTCGAGCAAGCAGTTCTCTTCGTAGAACTTCTTAATTCTGCCCATAACCATCTTTTCTGCGATAGCTTCGGGTTTGCCTTCGTTCATTGCTTGTTGCTTCAAGACTTCCTTTTCTCTTTCAAGCGTTTCAGCGGAAACCTCGTCTTTCGTAAGGTAAGCGGGTTTCGTGAACGCGATTTGAAGGGTAACGTCGTGTGCAACTTCCTTCGCCGCGTCCGTAGCTTCGCCCGCCATATCGAGCATAACGCCAAGCTTGCCGCCAAGGTGGATATAGCTTTCAAGGAAGCCTTCCGTCGTATATTTTACAAATCTTCTAATCGCAATCTTTTCGCCGATGATAGCCGTCTTACCTTTGAGGTAATCTTCTACGGTAGCGTCGCCCATCTTGCAAGCGAGAAGTTCATCTACGTTTGCAGGGTTGCAAGCGATGATAACCTTAGAAGCTTCCGTTGCGATTTCCGTGAATTGGGGATTCTTTGCAACGAAGTCGGATTCGCAGTTGATTTCGATGAGCACGCCCGTCTTGCCCTCAACGTAGCAAGCAACGATACCCTCTGCCGCGATTCTCGAAGCTTTCTTTTCCGCTTTCGCGATGCCTCTTTCTCTCAATAAATCTGCCGCCTTGTTCATGTCGCCGTCAGCGTCCGTCAAAGCCTTTTTGCAGTCCATAACGCCTGCGCCCGTCTTTTCGCGGAGCGCCATTACGTCTTTTGCGGTAAATGCCATAGTAATTTTCTCCTTTATGATTTTATTGAAACAATTCGCCCGAAGCATCGGGCGAATGGATTGTTTACGCGTTTTCCTCTTCTGCCGCAGCTACGACTTCTTCTATCGATTCGGGAGCAACTTCTTCCGCTTCAATAGCTTCTTCGTTCACCGTCAAGAGTGCTTCTTCGCCTTGGTTTGCTTCGATAACCGCGTTCGCGATAACCGACGAGATGAGCTTGATTGCGCGGATAGCGTCGTCGTTACCAGGGATAACGTAATCGATTTCGTCAGGGTCGCAGTTCGTATCGGTGATAGCTACGATTTTGATACCGAGCTTCTTCGCTTCTGCGATAGCGATGTCTTCGTTGTGAGGGTCTACGACGAACATAACGCCAGGCATAGACTTCATCGTCTTGATACCGCCAAGGTTCGCTTGCAACTTGCCCATTTCCTTTTTAAGGAGCATAACTTCTTTCTTGGGAAGAAGGTCGAAATCGCCGTTTGCCTCCATAGCTTCGAGCTTTTCAAGACGTTCTACACGGCTTCTCATCGTCTTAAAGTTGGTCAAGCAACCGCCAAGCCAACGGGAATTGACGTAGTATTGACCGCATCTTTCCGCTTCTTCTTTGATAGCGTCTTGCGCTTGCTTTTTCGTACCAACGAAAAGTACCGTTTTGCCTGCTTTTACGCTCTCACAAACGAACGCATACGCTTCTTCGATAAGGTTCGCCGTTACTTGCAAGTCGATGATGTGAATATCATTTCTTGCCGCGAAGATGTACTTCTTCATTTTCGGGTTCCACTTTCTCGTTTGATGACCGAAGTGTACGCCTGCCTCTAAGAGCTGCTTCATAGTAATAACTGCCATAATTCAAACCTCCGTTTTACCTCCTCGCCTTGCGTTAGGCTCGCAACTTATCCGCATTGAAAGATTTTACGGACACGGATTGCGCACAATGAGCGAGTGTGAATTTTTAGCTATATTATTTTAACACAAAGGACAAGCAATAGCAAGCTATTTTGCCCTCTTTTTTCACGTTTTTTCTATTTTTTATAAAAAATTACGGGCATAGCCGCCGCTCTGCCCGTAAAAATCTTTTTATTCTTCTTTACTATTCTCAATCAAGTAATTCAATTCATTCTCATCGGGCAATACAATCTCCTCCGCCTCAAACGTAATTTTTATTGTCATTTCCCACCGCGCAAGTTCTGGCTCTGGGGCTACATCACATTTAGTCTTTGTAACAATTTTATATAATTCTCCTTTTTGAAATATTGCCGTTTGCCAAACCTGTATTTCCTTTTCATACACTATGTCCGTCCATTCTTTATAATAAGCGCCTTGCTCTTTATAATAGGTAAACACATCCACCCCTTCGCAATAAACATTAAAATAGAATTGTTTCATTCGAAAGGGAAATTCTTTAAGCGCTTCAAATAGTTTTTTTCCGTCCTCTTTTTGCTTCAGTTTCCATATTTTCTCATCGGGTAAAATCCCCTTATCCGAGGTTGAGTAAACAAATATTTGGTCGTTTGCTACTTTTTCCCAATGCTTTTCCTCCAATATTTGCATATCCCCCGCTTCCCAAGTAGATATATCCAATTGGGCAGGCCGTCGTGATATCCCAAACATTTCCGTAGGGGTATAATATTTAATAGTGGAAATTTCGCCAATTGCACCTTGTTTCGTTTCAAATATATCTATTTCTTCTACCGTGATATACTCGGTATTCAAATTCGCAAAAGCCGCCTTCCATTGCTCAGCAGATACCTCTTCCCCGCGCTTTTCCTCGCCACAACCGACCAAACCCAGCGATAACACCGCCATAATCGCCGTCAACGCTAATACCAACCGTTTCTTTTTCATAAACTTTTCTCCTTGTTTTTAGTTTATCTAATGCATACATTATATAATGCAAAAATCTATTTGTCAAGTGTTTTTT
This sequence comes from Candidatus Scatosoma sp., assembly GCA_045635025.1. GTDB lineage: Bacteria > Bacillota > Clostridia > Christensenellales > Borkfalkiaceae > Scatosoma. The sequence continues at coordinate 6,892 of JAZRBK010000330.1, read as the reverse complement.
CGGTATATAATGTGTATATTATCTAATGTATGGGAGAGGTAATATGAAGTTAAGGGTGTTGGAAATCTTGAAAGAAAAAGGAAAGACGAAATATTGGCTTTATATCCAGCTTGGATTGAGCTATCAAAACTTTAACAAGCTCGTAAACAATCAAACGAGCGGCATTAAGTTTGAAAATCTAAAAGCGTTATGCGACATATTGGAATGTTCGCCCAACGACCTGTTTGAAGAATATGCAAAATGAACAATCCCCGCACCGATTATCTTCGGCGCGGGGATTGTTTTTCCGCTTTTTTTAATTATTTCTCAATTTTCCGAGCGCCTTGCCTGCTTCTTTGCCAATAATTTCGAGCGCGGCGTTGTTAAAATGCCCAGGGTCTACGTTGTTGAGATTTGCGGGATTTAGACTAAGCTCTTTACAAACCCGCGTGAGCATTACAAAATCGCTATCCTCTTGCACCGCTCGCTCTTGTGCGCGCATAATCGCTTCTTCGCGCTCGATTTTTTGCTCTTGCGTAATCCCCATTTCCCACTCGACGATAGATATAAAATGCCCAACGCGAATAATGCCGAACTTATCAATCTGGACGTCCTTTTTAAGAGAGTTTTTCAGCTCGTACAAGCGGGAAAGATACTCGTTTTCGCTCGTACCTATAATCGCGTCCGATTCGCCTTGCAACCAAACGAGATAGATTTTATCCACCTCTTCCGTTTGCCTAATCTTGACGAGCCCCGCCTTGATTTTGTTCAAGCTATGATAATAACGCTGGGTCCCGTACCTCCATTCGCCTATGGTCGAGCCCCCTTTCGCCACGTGAATAGCCACGCACTCCTTACCCGTTTCCGCATAATACGCGCGACAAAAATCGGGCACGAGCGAGCCGCCCTCCCTCGCCGCCGCAAATAAAAACGTCCCCAAGTTTTCCCCAACGGGGTGTTTTAAGGGCACGAGCCCGTCGGTTTGCACCTTGTATTCAAGCGCACCTTGCACGGGTTCGTTTTCGGCAGGGCAACCCTCCGTCGAGCCTTGCATATTGCTTTGTCCGCAAAAAATCAAAACGTCCATTTTGCTTATCTCTAACCTATTTTGCTTATATTTTTAATTCACGGGTTTATATTCGGGGTCGATATTGTCCGAGGGAACGTCGTCGATAAGGTTATTTTGCGAAAGGAAAGCAAAATCGCTCGTGTACGTGTCCGCTTCGTAGAATCCGTTGATACCCTCCAACGAGCCCTCGTTATCCCAATCTTGACAACGAGTAAACGTGCTATTTTTTACGGTAATTTGCGTTTGCATAGGGTCTACGTTAATCGTGCCGATAGCAATTCCCACTTTCGTTTGCAACCTATCAAACGTACACCCGTCTATGAGCACGCTCTTTACGTCCGAAACCTGTTCGTGTATCTTCAACCCGCGATAGCCGATAAACTCGCAATTTTTAAGCGAAATATTTCCGTCCGCCGCCCAAACGCTGTAAAGCCCCGACGACAGAGATTCGAACGTGCAATTTTCAAACTCCGCGTCCGCGCCGTCGCAAAGCCAAATGGAACATTCGAAATTGCAGTTTTCAAAACGTAACTTTTTGGACATTTCCAAATACGTTACCGTACCGAACCAACCGTTCGGCTCGCCGTTCGCTGCGGAGTAATCCTTAAAGGTAATATTCTTGAACACGATTTCCCCTGCATACGGGCGAATCGCAAACGAGCCCGCGCCCGTCGCCTTGATAATTGCGCCGTCCTCGCCACCGTCCACGATAATTTTCGTCGAACTCGCCGTGCCCAAGCGCGACTCTTTCAACGACGACGTATTTACGTCTACCGTACCCGTAATTTTCAGTTCCGTTTCGCCCTCCGCGTCTAAAAGCCGATTGGCAAGCGTGCCCGTCTTAGCCGGTGCAGGCGAAGAACTTTGCGGACTGTTCTCCGTAGGCGAACTTTGCAAGCTATCGCCATTATCGCCCTCGCAAGCCACCGCAAAACAAAGTCCAAACGCCATTAAAAACGTCAATACGCCCAATAAAAACTTTTTCATCTTTTCCCCTCGCCTTATTTTCTTAACAATTTGGCGCAAAAAGCCACTTACGCAGCATTTCACGCCCTCTTGGTTATTGGTCTAATTGCATTGCCTCGTCGGCGTCCTCGAAATCCTCGTATTGGTGGCAAAACTCCGCAAAAACCTCGTCCATAAGCTGTTCGTCGTCAAGCGTACAAAGCCGCTTATCGTCCTCAGGTCCTTCCAAGCGGAACATTACCACTTCGTCCTCTTCCTCTTCCGTTTCGGGCTCTGCCTTTTGGAAGAAGCAGTACCATTCGCCACGGTATTCAATCGTGCCGATGTGCAGGAACTTTTCCGCGTTACCCTCTTCGTCTTCGAGCTCGATAATGCGTTCTTCTTCGTCCAGCATTTCATTCATTTCTTCTTGTTTCATTTTCTCTTTCTCCTTGATTTTTTGTCTTGATAAATAGCTTTCGAGAATGTACGACGCGGCAATCGAATCCACCGTTTTTTTACGATTTTCCCGTTTTACGCCGCCCATCATTTGCGTTTCGCGCGCTTGCATCGTCGTAAAGCGTTCGTCTTCGAGCTCGATAGGGAGCTCGGTTTTTTGCCGTAACGCCTCGACGAAATCACGGGTTTTAACCGTCTGTACGCTTTCTGTACCATCGTAGTTTACGGGCATACCGCATACGATAACGCCAACGCCTCGTTCTTTCGCGATACGCGCGATAGCCTCGACGTCCGCCGTAAAGCTCTTCGTGCGGAAATACGTTTCGCAGGGCATTGCGTACTCATTAAATGGGTCGGAGATGGCTACGCCTATTCTTTTGTCGCCTATATCAAAGGCGATTGCTCTTTTACCAATCATATTATTATTATAACACAAAACTTCGCTCCCGTCGAGCGTTTGAACGGATTTTTTCCGCGCGAGAGCAAGGTTTTTTGCCCGTGAAAGTATAAGCACGCGTTTTTTTCACATACTACGAGCGTATAACGGGATAAAATAGCCTGACAAGCGGTTACCCGTAAGGAGGAAAATGGATATGGAAAAATTCGCTATCGGTGTTCTTATCGGCGTTGTGGGCGGAGCTCTGCTCACGGCGAATAATTATAAAATGCGGAAGCTCGTTTTGAAAGGGCAAGAAGAAGTGCAAGAAAAATTAGATAAATTGATGAGCAAAAAACTCCGCGATATGGACGAGAACGAAGAAGATATCGAAAAACGAGAAGAAAAGCTCGCGAAAAAATTAAAAAAGTAAGCGTCAAACCGTCTTAAACAAGAAATCCCAACCGCAAAAACGCCGTTGGGATTTCTTTATTAGGATTGGTGTTGTGTTTGTGCAATCTTGGGATAATGCGTACTCTTTACGCCTCTTCCAGCCGTTCTTTGAGCCGTTTATTCTCGGCACGAAGTCGCTCGTTTTCCGTCTTTAACGCTTGGGCAAGTCTATCGTACAACGCGTTGATTTCATTTTCTAAACGCCGTCGCAAAAAATCCTTATCTGCGTGCGGGGCTTTCGTTTGTCCATTCACTAACTCGTCTTGAAGCCCGCCTGCGCCGTTAGGCAAAGCACCTCTACTCCCCGCAAAGGCTTGTTCTTGGGGAATGCCCATATCGTCCGCGAGCGCGGCAATTCTCTGCGGCTCTTTTTTAAGGGTGTTTCGGTATTTGTTTTGCAATCGGAGCATAAGTTTATCGTCCCCGCCCGCAAGATTGTAAATCGCACGGCGGACGGAAAGCCCTTTGCTCTTCTCCGCTAAAATACTGCGGAGCGCTTCGTCCGTTTCCTCGTCCGTGAACTCCTTTATCTTTTCCACGGAAAGGCTCGTGCCGTCCAAAAGCTTTGCGATACGCTCGTCCTTTTTCTCGTTTTTCATTAGCGCGTAATAGTAATTGCGAACGCTTCCTTTTGCCCTGCCCCTTTGTAAACCGTACGTTTCAAACAGCCAAGTCAGCGTTTTACCTTTCTTTTTTCCCTCTTTGATGTAATCGACTAAACTCTTCGCTTCTTCTTCCGTGTAACCGTTGATTTTATTCATAACGTTTCCTCCGTTTCTGCGTTTTCGCGTTGCCTTTGCGCGTAGCCCGCATAGATTTCGGATTGATTATGCTCGGTTATTTCTAATTTTATACCTAAACGAATATAATAAATTATGAAAATCTATTTTTTATCCTCAAAACCTTGTATTTTAACCGTCAACGGCGCGTTTTTCGGCACGGTCAACGGTTTCGAACGGTTTGCCGAAGTTAGCCTCAAAGACAATCTTTTCCTCAGTTTTACCCCAGAAAACGCTCTGCCCGTCAGCTTTTTCTTAACCGAAAATATCCGTTTTTCTCCGCCAGAACACGTGGACGTCTATCTCCTGCCCGACGCACTCGCCCTTTACGTGCGCGAATTTCCGAGCGCGGATTTTTCCCTGAACCTTATCGCGCAGGAGCGCTTCGACGGCGTTTTGACGAGCGTGTTTTCGCAGGCGGGCGTGCACTTTGCCTTGCAAACGCAATCGGGCGCGTTCAACGCGCCCCTGCCCCCTTCCTTTTGTCAATGTACCCTTTCAAAAGCGGGAGATTTTATATTGCTCCGCTCCCCCACACAGCTCGCCGTTTTTTCTATGCAAGGAAAACAAATCCTGCTCCAAGACGCGAGCGAATACTTTATAGACGGCGACGAATTAACCGTCCAAGTCCCCCTTTTCGATAGCCTGCATAGGAGTGCAACCCGCAAATGGCAATTAAACGAAAACGGCGCGACACTTTTATTCTATACCCTTCGCCAAGCGCGAATAGACGCAGGCATAACCATAGATACAAATACGGACACGGGCGCGAGCACGGAAGTAGGCACGGACACGCAAACGGGCGCGAACGGGCAAACGGACGAACTTTTGAAAAACGAGCTTTTGCCTTTTGCCTTTTTCGAGAGCGTGCTTTACGGCGGGGATTTTCAAACCTTTTTAGACGACGAACTTTTAGAAACGGCCGATAAAATCAAAGATTTCTTGGGCGCTTTCCGAGCGGTAGTTTTGACGGGAGATAAAAATACCTGCGGACTTGTATACGAAAAAGGCGAACGCCTTTTCGAAGTCAAACACGCTTCCGTTGAAATCAAAGACGGCAAAATTACGGAAATCAAAGCGTAGAGAAAACGTGCAAAAAGACCTTGCAAGTTTGCAAGGTCTTTCACTTTTTAGAGTTTTTATCAACTTAGAACTTGGTAACTTCCACTTTTTTAATGCGGATTTCCTTATTGGGAACTTTATACGTTGCCGTAGGTTCGGTTTCGCCGACGAATACGTCGTCCTTGTCTACGGAAACGCTAACCTCCGTAACGAAATCACTCTCCTGCGAATCGGAGCCGTATGCCGATTTCCAATACTCGCTAATCGCGTCGCAGAGTTCTTTCAACACGTCCACGCTATCCTCGTCGAGGGTTGCGAACGTGCAATAGTTATCGTTATTCTTTTCCGTTTCCGAAATGGAGATATAGAAAAGGGAAGTCGCGCAGTTATACTCATACGCTTTCCAGTCCGCGCCGTTGCCGTCCGCGCGTTGCACGTATACGTCGTCCTCGGCGTCTTTGTTCGTGTAGTACATCGTCAACGAGCCGAACGTTTCTCTAAGCGCGCCGTTCGTTACCACGAAATTATTCTTAGAGAACTCGCCGTACAAAGTATACGTCGGGTCTTCTTTTGCGCTATCCGTCCAAACGGTGTGCTTGAAGTTTTCAAAAGAGCTCGCCTTTACCGTAGCGTAGTAATCTTTATACACGAGCCCGCCGTCTTCCCCGCCTTCCACGTAAGAATAACCGCCCGTGTACATTCTCGTACCACTGTAATTGTGCACGCAAAGTCCGTCGTAATAGCCGTTATCCGCAAGCGCGATAAAGTGATTAACCGTCGAGGGTGCAATCTTTCTATACAAGGTATATTCAAGGGTATACGTTTCGCCGTTGAACTCGATTTCGATTTCCACCTCAGGTTCAGAGGTTTCGCAAGCCGTAAAAGAGGTTACCGCGCCGAACGCCGTCAACGCAAGCAAACCGCACAAAGTTTTTTTCAAGATTTTAGACATTATTTTTCATCTCCGTTTTGTCTTACCCTTTTATTTTACCCATATTTCCTCTTTCCGTCAAGTACTTTTGCGCACTTTTTCTTAATTTTTGCCCGAATTCCTTATTTGTAAAGCATCTCTCACTTTTTCTGTCGCTAATCAATCCCCTTAAATCCGTCTTGAAAATGTATATTGAATCCACCGATATTTCCGTTAAAAGTGGAATAACCCTTCGTTGACTCCCCGTTCCCCTTTACTCCACAACCCGATAGACATAAAAGAAAACCTATTACCAATACAAAACAAATCACTTTCCCCACCGCGCCTTTTTTCACGAACTCTTTGCGCTCCTTTGTGTTTTTGAGAGTATTATACATCATTTTGTGGCGTATGTCAACTACTTTTACATCATTTTATGATATATTTCTTATGCTGGTATTAGGGGGATAAAATATGTCAACAGCTAAAATAGTAGGGGAAAATCTAAAAGAAGCAAGGAAGTTTAAGGGATTTACACAAAAGGAAGTAGCAGAAAAAATGAAAATGACACAACAACAGTACAGCCGTTTTGAAAACGGCGTATTTGAGTTGAATTACGACCAGATTCTGTTCCTTTGTGCGCTTTATGAAATCACACCGAACGAGCTTTTCTGTATGGGATAAAATGTCTTTGAGGATACTTTCAAGTTAAAGACTGTCAAAACGCAAAAACAGACAAAATAAAAAACGACCTACCGAAAGGTAAGTCGTTTTTTTCGATTTGTAAAATCTTATTTAAGTTCAGCCGTAGCGCCTTGCTCGTTGAGCTTCGCAACCAACGCTTCTGCGTCTGCCTTGGG
>JAZRBK010000329.1:0-3107 GCA_045635025.1 Candidatus Scatosoma sp. | reverse complement strand
CCTTGTTTTTACGTTTTTTGTCGGTTAAAGGGTTTTTCTCTTATTAGCGCGGCGTTGGAACAATTTCACGATTTCCACGATAGGAATAATGCACGCACCGATAAGGATAGCTACGGCAAACTCTAAAAGCCCTACCGCTTCGAATCCAAACGCCCCTGCAAGGAAGGGTACTTCGCACACAAGCGCGGTTGCCGCAAACGAACCGATAGCCGCCCACCAAAGCCATTTATTTTGGCGTTTCATCGTAAAGAGGCTCTTTCTTTGCGAGCGCATATTAAAGCTATGGAAAATCTCTGCCATAGACATCGTCAAGAACGCCATCGTCGTGCCGTGCGCGCTATTTTCAAGCGTCCACACGCACTCGTTGATATAATGCCCGTCGAAATAGGAAACGAGCACCAAAATCGCAACGATAATCCCTTGATAAAGCACGTCTACGCCCATACCGCCCGCAAATACGCCTGATTTGGCATCGCGCGGTTTGCGTTTCATAACGTCCGCTTCCGCTTTTTCCGTACCGAGCGCTAACGCGGGGAAACAGTCGGTTACGAGGTTAATCCAGAGCAAATGCACCGGTTGCAAAATCGTAAACCCGAGCAACGTAGCGATAAAGATTGCCAAAACTTCGCTCATATTCGAAGCGAGCAGGAATTGAATCGCTTTACGGATATTATCGTAAATACGCCGTCCTTCCTCTACCGCGCCGACAATCGTCGCAAAGTTATCGTCCGCGAGCACCATATCCGCAACGTTTTTCGTTACGTCCGTACCCGTAATACCCATACCTACGCCGATATCCGCCGACTTAATCGAGGGAGCGTCGTTTACGCCGTCGCCCGTCATTGCCGTAACGTAACCCGCTTTCTTCCAAGCGTTTACGATACGCGTTTTATGTTCGGGCTGAACACGCGCATACACGCCAATCGAGGCGAACTCTTTTTCGAACGTCTCGTCGTCCATTTCGTTAAGTTGCGAGCCTGTAATCGCGCGCACTTCTTCCGACAAAATGCCGAGTTCTTTCGCTATCGCGATTGCGGTGTCGATATGGTCGCCGGTAATCATAACCGCGCGGATACCCGCTTCTTTACATTGTGCAATCGCCGCTTTTACTTCGGGGCGAACGGGGTCTATCATTCCGCAAAGTCCCGTGAAACACATTTCCGTTTCCAAAACGTCCGATTTTACGGTTTCGGGAAGGGTATCCCAAGCCTTTTCCGCACAAGCAAGCACGCGCAAAGCCTTATCTGCCATCGCCTTATTCGCTTTGAGCAGTTCTTGGCGGTATTCGTCCGTCATCGGAACGGGTTTGCCGTCTTTAAGATAGTACGCACAACGGTCGATTACAACGTCGGGCGCGCCTTTCGTGTACTGCACGAATTTCCCGTCTTGGGGGTGGAGCGTCGACATCATCTTTCTGTTCGAATCGAAAGGCAGTTCCCCTGCGCGAGGATATTCTTTCTTCAAATCGTATTTCGGCAGAGCAAGGTTCTGCGCCCAAACGACGAGCGCCGCTTCCGTAGGTTCGCCCGTAACCGTGCCGTCCTCCGCGAGTTCCGCGTCCGAGCAAAGCGCCATACCTCTTGCTACGCGCGCCTCGTCCTCGGTAAAGCTATCCACGACGGTCATCTTATTTTGCGTGAGCGTACCCGTTTTATCCGAACAGATAATCTGCGCACAACCAAGCGTTTCCACCGCCGTAAGTTTACGGATAATCGCGTTGCGTTTGGACATATTCGTAACGCCAATCGAAAGCACAATGGTAACAACCGCCGCTAACCCCTCGGGAATTGCCGCTACGGCAAGCGAAACCGCAACCATGAACGCATCTAAGCCGAATTTGAAATCAATCCCGCCGCCTTGCGCGATTTGTTGAACGAGCTTTACGCCAAATACGAGCACACTAATCCCCAGCACAAGCCAAGTCAATATCTTGGAAAGCTGACCGAGCTTGATTTGCAAAGGCGTTTGCCCCTCTTGCGCCTGTGCAAGCGCGCCTGCTATCTTGCCCATTTCGGTATCCATACCCGTCGCCGTAATTACGGCTACGCCGCGCCCGTATACGACCGTACTGCCCATATACACCATATTCTTTCTATCCCCGAGCGGTACGTCTTTGCCGTTTTCGGAGATGGCTTCCGCTATTTTGTCTACGGGTACGGATTCGCCCGTGAGCGCCGCCTCTTCAATTTTTAAGCTTGCGCTTTCTAAAATGCGCCCGTCCGCAGGTACTGCATCTCCTGCTTCCAAAAGTACTACGTCGCCTACGACAAGGTGTGCGCTAGGTACGGCTATTACTTTTCCGTCCCGCAATACTTTGGACGTGGCGGCGGACATCTCTTGCAACGCCTCTATCGCTTTTTCCGCTTTGCTTTCTTGGAATACGCCCAAAAAAGCATTGATGAGCACAACCGTAAGAATGATGATAACGTCTACAAATTCACCCTCTTCCCCTTGCGTAATGTTGTACACGGAAAGCGCTCCGCTGATAAACGCCGCAACGATGAGTATGATAATCATCGGGTCGGCAAGCTGTTCTAAAAACCGTCTGATAAACGATTTTTTCTTACCCTCGACGAGCTTGTTCTCGCCGTTCTCCGCAAGACGCTTTTCTGCTTCTTGCGTGGAAAGTCCGTTGTTTTTATCCGATTGCACTTCGCTTAAAACAACGTCCGATTCCTGACAATAAAACTTCATAATACGACTCCTTTTCGTATATTTTTGACAAAATAAAAGCTCCGAATACATAGAAACTGCATTCGGAGCACGTTTGCTTATACCTACGCCTCCGTACAGCTTCTTTGGCTATACGTGAGTCTGGCAAATTAAGACAAGCCAAGCCCAAAAAGGCGGTGATGTTGACTTGTCGCGCAACAGCGCTTGCTACTCCCTCACGGGATTTATTGATTCTATTTTACCATATCCCTCCGCGTTTGTCAAACGCCTAAAAGGCATATTTTGGAAAAAACTTCTCCTCTATACCGTTACGCACTTCCGCACGCCCGCACAACGCGTTCGCACTATTCCGCGTTATATAGTATATGATTATAAGTTATTATTCTTCCTCGTCGGGAAGTTCTACGTTATGGTAAACGTTTTGAACGTCGTCG
>JAZRBK010000328.1:0-2764 GCA_045635025.1 Candidatus Scatosoma sp. | reverse complement strand
GTTGTCGCCATATTCTGGCAATCCTGCGTAAAGTTGATAAGCTGCACGTTCTTAAACGTACCGCTGTTGAGGGACGAGAACAAGCCCTTCGTGCCGATAATGGTAAGGTTATAAATCGCGTGGCCTCTGCCGTCAAAGGTGTTGTACAAGGAAGTACCAGAAATTACGTTTCCGTCAAGCACGATATCGTTCGCAAGTACCGCATAGGTATTAATTGTGCTACCGCCTGCCGTAGGAATCGTCGCCCAAGCAACAAATTCCTCTGCGGTAGAAATTGCTATTTCGCAAGCGTAAACCATTACTACATAGTCCGCCGTAAGCGTGCTGATAACGTATTCCGATTCTACACCGTTCGTCTGTACGGGTACAGTCACGATATTTCCGCTTAACGAGTAGTTAATAGCCGAACCATTTACTGTTATCGCCGTGATTTCATTCACGTTGATACCGCTTCCCGTCAAGTCAAGCGAGCCAACCTCGTTGAAATAGGTGTCGTGAAGCTTGATAAGGTCTTTTTCAATTTCTTCCTCTTCAACCGCTTCCGAAACCTTTACCGTCAAAGTGTACGCGTTTCTGCCGTTGTCGGTAATAATCACAACCGTACTCTTACCGTTTTCTAAACCAGAAAGCGTAATAATATTTCCCCCAACGGGAACGTCTACTGCTTCGCCGTTTACGGATACCTTATCTACGTTGCCTACAATGCCGTTTTCACTAAGGTTGATTTGCGCTTCGCCGTTCGAGCCGCTTATCGCGCCTGCTACTTGTACGTAATTGCACACGTAAGGATTCAACGCAATCGTGCCGTTAACGGTATCAATTACCCAGTAGGACGACGTAAACGTTTGCAATTCGTCGTTCATTTCCGCAGAAATCATCGCGGAAATGCTATTATAGAAGCCCGTTCCATTGGGTTGCCAAGCTCCAACAATTTCGGATGCACCCTTCGTAGTGCCATACGAACCAACAACCCCTTCTACCGTACCTGCCACACTGTTGAATGCGTAATGTCCGCGATTGTCTTCATTGGAAAGATCCAACACAACGTTTTTAACGGATGCGCCTGCAGCTACCGCATTCGCAACAATTGCACAATGGTCGTTTGCTGCATTGATCGTCTTTACCTGCAAGTAGATGTTTTCTATCGTGCCGTTACAGGTCAAACCGAATACACCCTTGCTAGGCCAACTTCCAAGTGTAGCGCAATCTTGTGTCACGTTTTTGAACGCAATGTTCTTGATTTCCGCTACCTGTGCATACAAACCATATACAAAGCCGTTTGTCGTTGTGAAGTTGGAAATCGAGTACCCTCTACCGTCAAGCGTACCAGTGACTTGTTGGTTTGCGGCCACCTCCTCCAACGTAACGCCTTCGTAATCGATATCGTTTAAAAGCACGGCATAACCATAATATCCGCCCTTTCTCCAAGCATTCAACTCCTCCGCCGTAGAAATACCGACAGCGTATACGCAACCGCCGATTACGTAATCAGCATCTTCTGTTACAAAGGTATAAAGCTGATCGCCACCAGGCGCATTCTCAAGACTAACCTTATTCCCATCAACCGAGAAATTGATTTCTTGACCGTTGCAAAGCACCTTAGTTACGTCGTTTAAGTTAAAGTCTACGTTCAATTCAAAGGTAGCAACGCCCGTTGCGTAGCTCCATTGACCTGCGTTACCCTGCGCCGTGAATACGATAGCCTCGGAAATAATCGTCGTAGGCTTTTCGGTAACTTCAACCCTGCAGGTCGCTTCGTAGAAGCCGCCGATTGCTTTTACGGTAATTCTACATTCGCCAGCTTTCAACGCCGTAAGCAAACCGTTTTCATCTACCGCAACAACGCTCTTGTCCGAAACTTCGTAGGTGTAGAACGCATCTTGACTGTACGAAACACCGTCTTCAAACTTGAAGGAAGGCTTTAACTGCGTTTCAGTTCCTTCTCGAACGCTAATATCACGCATCGTAAGCGTCATATTCTCAATATTGATAACGTCATTCAAATCTTCAAACGAATAGTTGATTCCACCGTACGTATAGCAATCCGATTGCGTATTGTACTTAACCCCGTACGCGCTGTACATACCCTTTTGCAAAGTTTCTTGCAGGAAATCCCCATACTTAGCATTATCCGTTTCGTCCTGCCAAGCCTTATCCGCTACGTACATTACGCTTCTTGCATTGACAGCTTCGTCAATCGTTACTTCTTCGTAGCCTGCGCCGTCCTGAATGTATGCAACGCCAACGAATTCACGATAGTAGTTATTCATACGAACGTTCGTCATAACGGCATTCGCGCCATAATAAGTCGTACCGTCTTCCACTACCTCGTAAATCATTTCGTTGGGAATTTCCATATCCAAGAATTTCCCTGCGCCATACGTCGATTCTAACCAAGGATACAGCGCGATTGCGCCGCTGTCCTGATAAGCCGTATAATAATCGTAGGGTATGATTGCAACGTGCAATTCCGCTTCCGTCGTCGTAATCTTTTTGTAGTAGTCTTTATCAAAAATCGTCTTAAAACGCAAGCCCGTAGGATCACTCGCACGCAAAGCTGCGCCGTCTACCATCTTGAATACAGGCTCAACGTTCGCCGAAGTCGTAACCAAGTTAGCGGCTACGCCTGCCGCAAATGCCGTAACGCCCGCCCTTGCGGACATCAAAAACAATAAATTCTTTCTACTTTTACTTTTCATGGCATATCTCCTTAAAAACCGCCGTAAGGGTCGTCGCCCATTACGTCGTTCTTATCGTCATTGTC
>JAZRBK010000327.1:0-6318 GCA_045635025.1 Candidatus Scatosoma sp. | reverse complement strand
ACCCCATAGCGTTACAAGCCACGCTTGCAAGAATGCGGGATAGCGGCGTGGAATACGCAGTAATGGAGGTGTCTGCGCACGCGTTATATTACGATAAGGTAGCGGGCGTGGAGTTTGCTGCTTGTATCTTTACCAATCTATCGCAAGACCACCTCGATTTTTTCCCCTCGATGCGGGAATACAAAGCGGCGAAAAGTCGGTTATTCTCGTACACGGTAGCCCCGATTGCTATACTCAACGGCGACGAGGAGACGGGGCGCGAGTTTGCCGCGCTACGGGAAATGGAGGGCGGAAAAACGCTGTTTTACGGGTTAGATACCCCTTCCGATGCGTTTGCAATCCTCACGGACGAGAGCCTGCACGGCGCGGAATGTCTAATGAACGTCAACGACAAACTTTGCCGTGTTTCTCTCTCGCTTACGGGCAGACATAACGTCTATAACGCGCTCGCAGCGGCGACCTGTGCCGTAGAACTCGGTATCGACGTTTCCGCCGTAGCGGCGGGGCTTACGACGCCCAAAGGGGTAGCGGGCAGATTGGAACGGGTAGCTACGTATCAAGGCGCGGAGATTTTCGTCGATTTCGCGCATACCCCCGACGGGTTAGAAAAATCCCTGTCGAGCTTGCGCTTGCATTGTAAAGGGCGGCTCGTTTGCCTGTTCGGTTGCGGAGGAAACCGCGATAAGAAAAAACGCCCGCTTATGGGGGAAACGGTAGCGAAGGGCTGTGATTTTGCGGTGCTTAGCTCGGACAATCCGCGCTATGAAGACCCGCTTGATATTATCGGGGAAATTGAAAAGGGTTACCGCAGATTTTCTATGCGTTACGTTATCGTGCCCGAGCGGGCAAACGCCATTTCCTACGCGCTCGACTTTTTAGGGAAAGGGGACGTGTTGCTCGTAGCGGGCAAGGGCGGGGAACGCTATCAGGAAATTATGGGTATAAAATACCCGTTCGACGACAATGCTATAATCAAAAAAACGATAGAAGAAAAAGAACAAAAGCAACTTGGGTAAAAGTTAGATAAAAGTGGATAAAAGGAGCTAAAAAGGAGCGTTTGATGAGGGTTTATTTACTTGCCGCCTTAACGGGGTTTGCGTTTTCTCTCGTTTTGTGTTTGGTTTTCATTCCCGTTTTACGAAAATTGAAAGCGGGACAAAATATCTTATCCTACGTCAAGGAGCATAAAAGCAAAAGCGGAACGCCGACGATGGGCGGATTAGCGTTCGTTTTTGCGGCGCTCGTTGCTACGGCGGTTTTTATGCGGGAAGCGGAACGCTCCGTCGTATTAGCGCTCGCTATCGGGCTTGCGTATATGGCGGTGGGGCTTATCGACGACTATTTGAAAAAACGCCGTAAAGAAAATCTCGGGCTTCGCGTCTCGCAAAAGTTTGCTTTTCAAACGGTGATAGCCGTTTTTGCGGGGGTGTTCTGCCTTAGAGCAGGGTTGACGAGCCTGTATATTCCCTTTTTCAATATCCGCGTGGAAATCGGGTTTTGGATATTTCCGCTTGCCGTCTTTACCTTTCTTGCTACCGTCAACGCGGTCAATCTGACGGACGGGCTTGACGGGCTTGCTGCGGGGGTGAGCGTTCCTTTTTTCGCGGTCTTGGGGTGTATTATTGCGATTACGAATACGGGTGCTACGGCTACGGCGGATATAACGGGGAGCACGGCGGGAGCGGCTACGGTCGCGGGAGCGGCTACGGTCGCGGGTGCGGGTACGCAAATGCCGATTTTATGTTTTGCGTTGACGGGCGCGGTGTGCGCGTATCTGATATTTAATACCCCGCCCGCATCGGTGTTTATGGGGGATACGGGGTCGTTGGCGCTCGGCGGGTTTGCGGCGAGCATAGGGGTATTTACGGGGAACGCACTGTATATCCTCGTTTTGGGTTTGCCGTTCGTTTTTTCCGTCATATCGGTAATTCTGCAAGTAATATACTATAAAGCGACGGGCGGGAAGCGGATATTTTTAATGGCGCCCGCACACCACCATTTTCAAGAAAAGGGGTATTCGGAGAGCAAAATCTCTTACGTCTATTCCCTCGTGAGCGCATTGCTCGGCGTGGTTTGTCTGCTGTGCTTAGGGTAACTTTTCCCTTTGCGTAACACGCAAATCGCGCATAACGCGCAAACGGGGCGGTAGAAGTGGCATAAAAATAAAGGATTTCTTTTTGAGAAATCCTTTAAGCCGATTTGTGCACAAACTCGTGCCTCTGCCACATCGGATTAACCGCAGGCGCAAATCTTGTATTTATTATACCATTAACGCACAACAAAGTCAATGTTTTTTTCGTCAAAACAAGGAGAAATTATGGATTTGGCAAAAAATACTTATCAAAAAAGCAATCTAATAAAATTAAAAACTTTATGAAAAGAAGGGAAAAATAAAAAGAAACCTGTGGGTTATTATTACTGCCCCACAGGTAAAGAAATATTAATTTTCTTTGGCTATTATCAGTATATATTATTTTTAATACAAAGTCAATACTTTTTAATACAAAGCCAATACTTTTTTCAAAAAAGCAAGGGGAATATTATGGATTTAACCAAAATACTGTGCCGTAATCCGTTTCTGTCTGGGTTTTACGTATCACGGGTGTGTTTTGGTTGCAGAAAAAACAAAAAAGGAGAATAAAATATGTACGCAAAACAACAAATCTTTTTCGTGTTAGGGCTTTCCCGTTCGGGGACGGCGGCGGCGAAATACCTGCTTGAAAGCGGTGCGACCGTATACGTTTACGACGACGGAACGGGTGAACGGATAGAAAAAACGCTCAAAGAACTTGAAAAGCTCGGCGGCAGACGGATAGCGAAAGAAAACGTAATGAAAGCGCCCGAGTCTTGCGACGCGCTCGTATTAAGCCCGGGGATTCCCATAGACCATCCGCTTGCGGTAGCGTTTCGGCGCAGGGGGAAAGCGGTGCTTGGGGAGATGGAACTCGCCGCTCGGCGTACGCGTGCTTCTATCGTAGCGGTTACGGGTACGAACGGCAAGACGACGACGGTATCTATGCTTACGGAAATCTTAAAAGCGGGCGGAATGGAAGCGGTAGCTTGCGGGAACATCGGAACGCCGATGATAGAGTTTTCTTCGTTGAAAGAAACGGCGGTAGCGGTAACGGAAGTTTCCAGTTTTCAGCTTGAAACGCTCAATTCGCTTTGTCCGCACGTTGCGATGGTGCTCAATATCAGCGAGGACCATTTAAGTCGGCATTATAATATGGAGAATTACGTATTTCTGAAAGCGAAGCTATTGAAAAATCTGACGGAAGCGGAATACGCGGTGCTCAATTACGACGATTTGACGGTGCGCGGTTTTGCGGAAAAGACGAAAGGGAAAGTATTTTGGTTTTCCGTAAAGGAAAAGGTAGCGGGCGCGTATTTAGAAAACGGAAATCTGTATTTTGGAAAAGAGAAAATCCTATCCGCAAACGATTTGTTTTCGGGCGGTTTACATAATATCCAAAACGCGCTTGCGGCAATCGTAGCGGCGAAGTTATACGGAATAAAAACGGAAACAATCGCGAGTGCACTCTCCTCGTTTAAGGGAATACGTCATAGAATCGAGAGGGTAGCGGAAATCGACGGGGTTACGTATATCGACGATTCCAAGGGCACGAACGTAGACGCGACACTCAAAGCAGTTGCGACGATGAAAACGCCTACGGTACTGCTTGTCGGCGGGAAGAACAAAGGCTACGATTACGCGCCGTTATTTACGCAATTAAGGGGCACGAAAATCACGCACGCGGTACTTTACGGGGAAAACCGCTACGAACTTTTCAAAGCGGCGACGGAAGCGGGATTTTCCGAGTTTACGCTTTGCAAGGAGTTTGCTTTTGCCGTGCGTATAGCCGCGATGAAAGCGGAAAAGGGGAGCGCGGTTTTGTTAAGTCCCGCAAGCGCGAGCTTTGATGAGTTTTCAAGTTATGAAGAGAGAGGTGAGGCATTTGTCGAAATCGTACGTTCGTTTAAGAAAGAAGAAAACCCGCTTGACAAAGACGGGGAAAAGCGTTACGCCGCCGAAACAGACTTGGCAGAGCTTGACGACGGTACGGACGGAGCGGAAATCGCAGGTATCGCAGACGTCGCAGAGCGCAAACCGTGCGAGCGCACGGGAGCGGAAAACGATTTCGAATAAGTTTTTCCGCGGGGATATATCGATACTTATTTTAACCGTATTGCTTTCGGCGTTCGGGGTCGTGGCGGTGTATTCCGCGAGCGGTTACGTAGCGAAAACGCAATACGGGGACGAATGGTATTTCGTTAAAAAGCAACTGCTCGGTTTCGTCGTGGGATTGGCGGCTATGTTTCTTTGCGGACGATTCAATTATCGCAAACTGAAAGGGAAAAAGGCGCGGTATATTGCGCTTTTATTGCCAATGCTTTTATTGGCGCTCGTGTTCGTGCCGGGGGTGGGCAGGAGCAATTACGGGGCTACCCGTTGGATAGGGATAGGGAGTTTTACCCTGCAACCGTCCGAGCTTGCGAAATACGGTTTCGTAATTTTCGCTTCGGCGTATATGTCCGAGAATATGGGAAGAATGCGTACGTTTCAAGGGGTGTTGCCCGTGCTTTTGGCGGGCGGCGGGATTTGCCTTTTGATTATCGTCGAACCGAATATGTCGGTAACGATGTGCGTAGGGCTTTTAATGTTGACGATGCTCTTTTTGGGCGGTATGAAAATCAAACATTTTCTCGTGATTTTTATTCCCGCACTCCTTGCCGTGCCCGTACTGATTTTAATCGAACCGTACCGTCTTTCCCGACTGTCCGCATTCCTCAATCCTTGGGAAGAACCGCGCGGAGAGGGGTATCAGCTCATTCAATCGCTGTACGCGCTCGGCAACGGCGGTTGGTTTGGAACGGGGCTTTTCAATTCCCGTCAAAAATACAGGTTTTTGCCATTCGCCGAAAGCGATTTTATCCTTTCGATTATCGGGGAAGAGCTCGGCTTTTTCGGAACGCTAACCCTCTTTGCCGTGAGCGGAACGCTGATTTGGCGGGGTATCAAAACGGCGGCGGGAGCGGACGATTTTTTCTCGTTCTTAATGGCGTCGGGGATTACCCTCGTATACGGGATTCAAACGGTAATTAACGCGCTCGTCGTAAGCGGCAGTATTCCTCCGACGGGTTTGCCGTTGCCGCTCATAAGTTCGGGAAATACTTCTTTAATTATCACGATGGCGTCTATGGGAGTGCTCTATTCCATTTCCGCGCAAAATCACAAAGCGAAACGCGGGGAAAACGCGGAAAAGAACCGTGCCCGTAACGCATTTGTTGGAAAATAGAGCGGTTACGCGAAAGGAACTGCTCGGAGCGCACAAAACGGGAAGAAGTTTTCATACAATAAAGCATAAGGAGCTTTATGCGTATGGATAAATATATTATAGACGGCGGCGAAAAGTTATACGGCGTCGTGCCCGTTCAGAGCGCGAAAAATACCGTATTGCCTCTTCTCGCCGCGTCCGTGTTAACTGATGAACAAGTGAAAATCAGAGGAGTGCCGACGATAGCGGACGTTGAAAATATGTTACGGATATTGGGCGAGGTCGGTTGTGAAATAAAAAGGCAGAAAGACTGCGCCGTTATCGACAGCTCCAACGCAGTTTCTCACGAAATCCCACCGCGGCTTACGAAGGAACTGCGTTCTTCCGTTTTTATGCTCGGTTCGGTACTGACGCGGTTTCGAAAGGCGAAGATTTCCTATCCGGGCGGTTGCGACATCGGGCTTCGTCCGATAGATTTACATTTGTCGGGTTTGCGGAGATTGGGTGTGGAAATCACGGAAGAGGGCGGTTATATCGAGTGTAAAGCCGAGCGGCTTATCGGCGCGGAGATTTTGCTCGATTTTCCCAGCGTCGGGGCTACGGAGAATATCATTTTAGCGGCGGTCAAAGCGGAGGGGGTAACGGTTATCCGCAACGCCGCGAAAGAACCCGAAATCGTCGATTTACAAAACTTCCTCAACGAAATGGGCGCAAGAGTGCGCGGGGCAGGCGGCGGCACGGTGATTATCGAGGGCGTTAAGCGGTTGCACGGCGTTGATTATACGCCGATAGGCGACAGGATTGAAGCGGGTACGTACCTCATTGCGGCGGCGGCTTGCGGGGGAGAAATCGAAACGGTAGGCGTTCCTGCGGAAAATATTGCCGCTCTTTTACATAAATTGCGTGAAAACGGTTGCAAAATCTATGCAAAAAATGATAAAATAAGATTAGAAAGCCACGGCAAGCTGAAAAGTGTTGATTTGGTGGAAACGTCCCCCTTCCCTGGGTTTCCTACCGACTTGCAAGCGCAATATGCTACGCT
>JAZRBK010000326.1:0-1526 GCA_045635025.1 Candidatus Scatosoma sp. | reverse complement strand
GCATACCCTCAGCGGTCTGTAACCGAGCATAACGCGCAGTATTTTGAAGCGTTTTCCCCCAAAAAATCAATCGAGAGTTGACAAAGCCAATTTTAAGCGGGTTTCGTTATTTCGCAAACTTGTCGTTATACGCTTTGATACACTTATCGATAATTTCCATCGCCTCTACCCGATGACAGATTTCTTTTACCGTCGTTTGCTTGTGTTCGAGCGATTTATACACTTCGAAAAAGTGCATCATTTCATCGAATACGTGCGCGGGCAGTTCTTTAATGTCGTAATATTCTTTATAGGTAGGGTCGTTGACGGGAACGGCAATTATCTTCTCGTCGAGCGAACCGCCGTCTATCATCTTTATCACGCCGATAGGTTCGCAAGTAACAAGCGTGGAGGGGTAAATACTTTCTCCGCATAACACGAGCACGTCGAGCGGGTCACCGTCGTCCGCATACGTGCGGGGTATAAAGCCGTAATTTGCTGGGTATACGGTAGAAGTATATAAAACTCTGTCTAAGCGTAAAAGCCCCGTTTCCTTGTCGAGTTCGTATTTTGCCTTACAGCCTTTGGGGATTTCGATAAACGCTTCGAAACGCTTGCTCGTAATCCGTTCGGGCGATATGTTGTGCCAAATATTCATATTCGTTATCTCCTCTGTATTATTAACGTATCTTTTCATTTTTTCTTCTTGTTTTAATATTGTAGCACATTTTTCGCATTTAAGCAAGAACAAAAGACCCCGTTTTTTGCAAACCGAACGAAAAAGCCATAAAAAAAGAAAAGTTTTTATTTTTTTACGGCAAAAAGCTTTGACAACCCGCGAAAAATATGGTATAGTAATATAGCTTTATATGCAGAGCCTTCGTTGAATGCAGAAGTACCCAAGAGGCTCAAGGGGCTCCCCTGCTAAGGGAGTAGTATGGGAAACCGTAGCGAGGGTTCGAATCCCTCCTTCTGCGCCAAAAAAGAACAATCCTTTTGGGTTGTTCTTTTTTGCTTAGACGGGGGTCGCTCGAAAGCTCGGATTATCGAGGGTTCGTGCGACGAGCAGAAAATAATCGCTTGAATGAGGTACGCTGCTTTTTCAAGCGAGGAAGCTTTGACGTTAGCCAATATATCCTTCTGCGCCAAAAAACGATATGCCTATTTTTTAGGCGTATCGTTTTTTTGTCTTATACGGGTTAGGAGGGATTCGAGGGTAGGAGCCGTTTTGCGGGAGCAAAACGCTTTGCCCCGCACGCACAGGGATATCTTCGGCGAAAAATACAAAAACGGTATTAAAACGTATGGGGCGTAACCTATGATAAGCCCGTCAACGTTACAATCTAAAAATGAAAGGCAAGAGTTTTTCTTGCCTTTTTTATCTTAGGAAACAAAAAAGAAGCCTTGTTCTTGATTTAGAACAAGGCTTTTTAATGAAAAGCGGCAATTACCTATCCTCCCAACGGTTAACCGTAAGTACTTTCGGCGTAAAAGAGCTTAACTTCTGTGTTCGGAATGGGAACAGGTGGGACCTCTTTGCCATCATC
>JAZRBK010000325.1:0-2792 GCA_045635025.1 Candidatus Scatosoma sp. | reverse complement strand
TATTCAAAGGAATGTTGGCGGTTTCGCTTGCCGCGATGTTGGCTGTTCCCCCGGTGGCTTGCCGAACGAAGAAAGTAGGCAGAGAGGTGCACGACACGAAAGGCCAGTTATACATATCGAACTTCAACGGTGGTGTAGGTACGGACTGGTTGTATACGGCAATTTCGCGTTTTGAAGCGGCGTATGCGAACAAAAAATTTATTCCTGGCAAAGTCGGGGTTCAAGTACACGTTACAAAGCATAAAAGTAGCGTTGACGGCTTAGCTGGTCAAATCAAAACGGCGAAAGCGGACGTATATTTCTTGGAAAACGTAAACTATTACGATTGCATTTCTCGCGGTTTGTTCTTAGATATTACCGATATTGTTACCGAGCCGTTGACCGAATAGGGTGAAACGGGTACGATTGAAGATAAGCTCTACGCAGACCAAGTGAATTTCTGGAAGACGCCGCAGGGCAAATATTACGCGTTGCCCCACGCGCAGTCACCTACGCTCATAACGTATGATGCGGATTTGTTTGATAGATTAGGCTTGTATTTTGGCGCGGACGGAAAGCTGGGCAAGAAGTCCACGGATACGGGACTTTCGGCTGGCCCTGACGCGCAAGCAGGTACTTACGACGACGGTATGCCTGCTACTTACGAGCAGTTCTACACGCTTTGCCAAAAGATTAAGCAACGTGGCGTTTCGCCTATGGTATGGTCGGGGCAGTACGGCTTCTACGTAACGAGATTCTCGAAGCAGCTCCGCGTAGACTTTGAGGGCGCAGAGGAAGCAATGAACGCATACGATTTCGACGGCGTAGCAACGAAGCTTGTTGAATCGATTGCCGCGGACGGAACGATTACCTACAAAGACCCCGTAACGATTACGGAAGAAAACGGTTACGAAGTATTCTCGTCTGCTAGCTACTATTATGCGTTTGACTTCTTGAAGAACGTATACGACGGCGGATATTACGACGGCAAGTCCTTCAACGAAAACACTTCGCACAGAGGCGCACAGGATTTGTTCTTGAAGAGTAGCTACCGTTCGGATGCGAAAGACATTGCGATGATTGTGGAAGGCTTGTACTGGGTAAACGAAGCGGAGGCAACGTTTAGAGAAATGTCCAACCAGCCTGGCGCATCCTTGCAGGAAAGAAACCTTCGCGTAATGCCTTTGCCCAAGGCTACCGAGGCGCAGGTAGGCGAAAAGACCACGCTTGTGGATTCGCTCAACCAGATGGCGTTTATTGCGAATAAGACGGATAGAAGCGAAGCGCAAACCGAGCTTGCAAAGACGTTCTTGCAATTCCTTAGCACGCAGGAATCCTTGAAGGAATTCTTAACGGAAACAGGTTTGCCTCGTAACTACAACGTAGATTATTCGGATATTTTCGACACTCTTTGTCCCTATTCGCAGAGTGTAATCGAGATGCTTTCCAGTTGTAACTACATTATGCCTGCATCCAGCTCGACGCTATTCCAGAAGAACCATTTGGCGTTGTTCAACGACAACGAAATGGGTACGAAGAGAGGGGATGATCCGATGATTTTGATTAAGGATAATCCTTCGATGACTTCGTTGGCGCTTTTCAACGAATTCAAGAGCAAATATTCGGCAACGCAATGGGCGACGATGCGTTAACGATACAAAGGTTAATGTTATGAAAAAAGGAAGTTTATCTAACAAAAGGACGCAAGATTTGATTTTCTGTTTGATAATCTTATTCGTTCCCGTCCTGCAATTCTCGATTTTCTATATCGGAGTGAACGTAAACTCGTTTGTGATGGCGTTCCAAAGATATGAAATCGACGAGTTGACAGGGCTTGGTTCGTTTGTCGGGAATGGATTTGAGAATTTCAAAACGATGTGGGTTGAAATTACGGAAGGTGGAAAATTCGGATTTGCGTTCAAGAATTCGCTGTCGGCGTTTTTCTGGGTAACGCTTGTGGGAATGACGCTTTCGCTGGTGTTTTCGTTGTACATATTCAAGAAGATGCCCGCGCACGGGATTTTCCGCGTATTGTTGTTCGCTCCATCCGTGCTTTCGGCAATCGTAACGGTTACGATGTATAAATTCTTCGTAGAATCGGCAATTCCCGTTCTGTTTAATATGCCTGACGGAATGGGGTTGCTGTCCAACCCTGATACGGGTATGTCAACCATTATTTTCTTCAACGTATGGATTAGTTTTGGTACGCAAATCTTGATGTATTCGGGGGCGATGAACGGGATTGACCCTTCGATTACCGAAGCGGCGAAGCTTGACGGGGCGAACCCCTTTGTGGAATTTTTCCAAATAATTCTGCCCTTGATATTCCCTACGATGCAAACCTTTTTGGTGACGGGTGTTGCTTCGATATTCATCAACCAACTCAACCTCGTTGCGTTTAAGGGGTTGCAGGCGAAACCCGAATTTGTGACGGTTGGCTACTATTTGTTTAAGGATGCGCAGGCGGCTACGCAGGCAAGAATGCCCATTTTGGCAACTTACGGCGTATGTCTTACCTTGATTGCTGTTCCTTTGACTTTGTTGACGCGTTGGGCTTTGGAAAAATTCGGTCCTTCGGTGGATTGATAGGGGGTGGATTATGCAAACGGAAAATATGCAAATGTTTAACAAAGCCCCTTCCAACAAACGGGGCATAAAAAAATATGTTCCTATTTTTGAAATCATCAGTTTTACGATTTTGTTCTTATACGCGATGTCGTTGCTGATACCGATGCTTTGGTCGTTGATGACTTCGTTTAAGACAAACGACGATTTTACCTATCATCCCTTGAGATGGCCGAGTGTATTCAAAT
>JAZRBK010000324.1:0-3757 GCA_045635025.1 Candidatus Scatosoma sp. | reverse complement strand
GACTTACCTCAACGTAAACGTTTTCAATCGTGAAACGCTTTTGGACGCGCAGGCTCACCCTGAAAAGTATCCTCAGCTTACCATTCGCGTATCCGGTTACGCTGTAAACTTCATTAAACTTACGAAAGAACAGCAAGACGACGTTATTTCCAGAACGATTCACGAATCTATGTAACGGAATACGTCCGTGCGGTTGATTTTGGATAAATGACAGTCAACAAAACTGCCGTCGATTTAGACGGCAGTTTTTCGTTTGATTCTCCGCTATCGTCCCGTTGGATTGCGTTTATATCTGCGCGGGTTTACGGCTAACGCCAAGACGCGGTTGTTTGGGTGTAGCGGTTATTGGGGCATAGTATAAGACGTATACAAGGTTTATTCATATGGCAAAAAAGAAAATTACCAAAAAGCAACAAAAACAAATCAAAAAAGCGGCGAAAAAAGCTCCGATATTCTTTACGGTCGTTTTGCTTTTGATAATCGCTATCGTCGGTTGTTGCGTATTGCATAAAAAGGGAGTGATTCATATTCCCTTCCTCGATAAGATACTTCCGCAAGAAACGGAGATTGAGGGCAAGGGCGGCGCGTTCACGGACGAGGATGTGGCGGAAATCAAAGGCGGTAACGTAAGCGTTCATTTTTTAGAGCTCGGCAATAAATA
Organism: Candidatus Scatosoma sp.; assembly: GCA_045635025.1. Classification (GTDB taxonomy): domain Bacteria; phylum Bacillota; class Clostridia; order Christensenellales; family Borkfalkiaceae; genus Scatosoma. The sequence goes on along the minus strand of JAZRBK010000324.1, from coordinate 3,096 downwards.
CACGGGGGATAGCACGCTTATCAAGGTCGGAGATACCGAAGTTCTGATTGACGCGGGCTCGCGGCAAAACTCCGCGGATACGATTATTTCCTACGTGAATACCTTTTGCACGGACGGAAAATTGGAATACGTTATCGCAACCCATGCCGACCAAGACCATATCGCGGCGTTCCCCAAGATTTTCGAGGCGTTTGAATGCGGTACGATTATCGATTTTCCTTTGACGAATAAGAACACGGATACGTATAACAATTACGTGGAAGCGCGTACGGCGGAAATCGCGGCGGGGGCTACCCATTACACCGCGCTGGAATGTTGGCAAGGCGCAAACGGGGCGCAACGCAGTTATACCCTCGGCGAGGGCGTAACGATGAATATTCTCTATCAAAAGTTCTATGAAACGCAAACGACGGACGAGAACGATTATTCCGTTTGTATGCTTTTGACGGAGAATTACGGCTCGGGAGAAAACCACTACCTTTTCACGGGCGATTTAGAAAGCGAGGGAGAGGCATCGCTCGTGGAGAAAAACGATTTGCCCAAGTGCAAACTCTTCAAGGGAGGACACCACGGCAGTAAAACGTCCAGCACGGATAAATTGCTTGCGGAAATCCAACCCGAAATCGTGTGTGTGTGCTGTTGTGCGGGCAGCGACGAATACAAAGCCAAGCCCGAAAACACCTTCCCCACGCAGGCGTTTGTGAATCGTGTGTCGGAATATACCAAAAACGTGTACGTAACTACGCTTGCAAACGATAGCGAGCTCGGCTACGAGCCGTTGAACGGCAATATCGTCGTATTTTCCAAGGCGGGCGAGGTCAAAGTGCGGTGTTCGAATCATTCGATTTTGTTAAAGGACACCGATTGGTTCAAGAACAATCGGGAAACCCCGAGCAAGTGGAGATAAAAAATGGAAATCTTTTCAAGAACGGAAGCGCTGATAGGCAAAGACGCGCTTGAAAAACTGAAAAACGCGCGCGTAGCGGTATTCGGCGTGGGCGGAGTCGGCGGTTACGTAGTGGAGGCGCTCGCCCGTAGCGGTGTGGGCGCAATCGACGTTATCGATAACGACGTGGTAAGCGCGTCGAATATCAACCGCCAAATCATAGCGCTCCATTCCACCGTCGGCAAGAAGAAAACGGCGGTGATTGCTGCGCGTATTCAAGATATCAATCCTGCGTGTAAAGTAACCACGCACGAGGTATTTTTCCTGCCCGAAACCGCCGAGCAGTTCGACTTTACTCTCTACGATTACGTGGTAGACGCAATTGACACGGTGAGCGGAAAACTTGCCATTATCGAGCGCGCCACGGCGAGCAAAACTCCCGTCATCTCGTCCATGGGTACGGGGAATAAGCTTTTCGGCGGTGCTTTCGAAGTGTCGGATATTGCGAAAACGAGCGTTTGCCCCCTCGCCCGCGTAATGCGGCGGGAACTGAAAAAGCGGGGAATCGAGCACGTAAAAGTCGTCTATTCCAAAGAAGAACCAAAAGAGGGTTTTGGCAAGAGCGAAAACGGAAAACCCATTCCCGCAAGTATCGCGTTCGTACCGCCAATAGCGGGGTTGTTGATTGCAGGAGAAGTGATTAGGGATTTGATAAGATAATACCTTTTATTAGCCCTTTTTATTTGCCCTTTTGAAATACTTCGCAATACTTCGTCGGACTTGCGGTTTTTCTTGCTCGTGTACGACTCAGTACACTCCCGTCGAAAAATCCGCGTCCTCCTCGTCTTGCTCGCATTTGAAAAGGGCGACGGGCGTGTGGAAAACCGATTGTTGGCTTGCGGTTTTTCTTGCTCGTGTACGACTCAGTACACTCCCGTCGAAAAATCCGCGTTTTCCTTGACTTGCTCGTATTTGAAAAGGGCGACGGGTGAAGAATGATTTATAAGTTAAAATAAAAATATCCCGCCGTTGCGATTGTGCAACGGCGGTTTTCCTATTTTTTAGGCTTATCTTTTTCAATGGAATCTTCCAATTGTATTATTTTTTTGCTTAATATTTCTACTTTTTTAGAAGTTTCAATTGTTTGACAGAAAAAGTATATATTACATATTACAATAATGTAAGTTAGAATAAAAAATATTTTAAGAATAAAAGATGGCTGAGTATGCCATATATCAATTAGGTTTATACCTCCTAAAAAGATAAGAGAAGCATAGATAAGATTCAAAATTATACAAAACAAGGAAATAAACATAGTAAGCCCGCCCATATATAACGACAAATAGTCGTTATATATAATAAACGAATAATTGTCGTTTGTCAAGTGTTTTACGACAAATTGTAGTAAAATTATTGTGTAACAAATAATTTTTCTTAGAGATGGGTATGATAAACGAAGGAAGCGAATGAAATGAAAGGGATAGGGATAATTATCAAAGAACTGAGAAAGGAAATCGGTTGTACGCAAAGTAAGCTTGCGGAAGTGTTAGGGATTACACAGGACAGCGTATCGCTGTGGGAAAACGACAAACGTATTCCCGACACGCCGTATATTATCCTAATGGCAGAGTTTTTTGACGTTTCCACCGATTATTTGTTAGGGCTTTCTGGGGAATATAAGCGTATTCACGCAGACGGAGTACAAGAATACGTTACCGCAGAAGAACTGCAAAGACTTCGCGAATACCGTAAGTTGCCCGCCGAAAAAAAGCGTTTGTTGGACGAATATATAAAAGTTTTACTAAAATAAAAATATCCCGCCGTTGCGACTGTGCAACGGCGGTTTCGTTTTTCTTATTCGATATTCGGGCATAGCAGGTATGCGACGAAATCGTTTTTTGCTTTTTATTCCTCGCGATTGGGTTGCGTAGGTACTTGTTCAATATCGTAAGGAGTGCTTTGGTATACGAAGTAGTTGAGCCAATTGTTAAAAAGCAAATGCGCGTGTCCCCGCCAAGAAACGATAGGGGGTTGCTTATCGTCGTCGTTGGGGAAATAGTTTACGGGGATTTTGATAGGCTTTCCTTGCGACAAATCGCGCAGATACTCGTTTTTGAGGGTATCCGCGTCGTATTCGGAATGTCCTGTCAAGAAAATCTGTCTGCCGTGCTTTGTCATAACCGCGTACAAGCCCAAGTCGGATCGTAGCC
>JAZRBK010000323.1:0-1655 GCA_045635025.1 Candidatus Scatosoma sp. | reverse complement strand
CTATCTTGTGCGATAAACACCGCAATATTGCAAGAAAGGCGGTGGAAGAAAGCGCGGTACTACTCAAGAACGACGGCGTGTTACCTTTGCCGAGAACCACGAAATCGGTGGCGGTAATCGGACCGCACGGCGACACAGGGCACGTGCTTGGTTGGTGGCTTTGCGGCGGTTTAGCGGAAGAAACAGTCACCATTTGTGATGGATTGCGTAGTTATGATAAGGGCTTGAACGTACGCTATGCAAAAGGCTGTGAGATAGGCTGGAATGTAACCGACGAAAGCGGGATAGCCGAAGCGGTAGAGTTTGCAAAAGATAGCGAAGCGGTGGTGCTTTGCTTGGGCGAAAAGGAAGAAGAAAGCGGCGAATCAAACAGTAAAACGAATTTGGATTTGCCCGAAGTACAATATAAATTGCTCGAAGCTGTACTGTCCGTAAATCAAAACGTGGTTGTTTTACTCTTTACGGGCAGACCTCTTGCTATTACTCGTTTGCATAAATTGGCGCCTGCAATTCTTAATGTTTGGTGGCCTGGTACGGAATGTGGCAACGCAGTAGCGAGATTGCTGTTTGGCGACGTTGTTCCTTCGGGAAAGTTGACAATGACTTTCCCGTATTCGTCGGGGCAGTGTCCTATCTATTATAATCATTGTCTTACGGGCAGACCGAGTCCGTATGGCAGATTTGATATTACGCACGCTACGAGATATATAGATACTCCGAACGAGCCGTTGTATCCGTTTGGGTATGGTTTAAGTTATACGCAGTTTTCCTATTCGCAGGTGGAATTAAGCACTGATGAAATGTCGCGTGGTGGTAAAATCAAGGCGAGGGTAACTGTTACGAATAGTGGAAAATATAAAGCGAAGGAGATAGTACAACTGTATATCCGCGATGTGATAGGCTCTTGCGTTCGTCCTGTAAAGGAGTTAAAAGGCTTTGAAAAGATAGAATTAAATGTAGGTGAGAGCAAGCAGGTTGTTTTTACTATTACGGAGGATATGCTTGCTTTCTATGGGGCAGGTATGGAGCGAGTTGCGGAAAGCGGTAAATTTTATGTCTTTATTGGCGGAAACAGTGAAACGGAGAATTATAAGGAATTTCAACTTATATAAGCGAGAAGACGATGAAAGACACAAAAGTAAAACAAGTTTTATTGGATGTTGGGACTGCAATTATTGCAGGGCTTATTGTAGGGTTTGCATATCATTTTTTCCAAAACAGCAACGGCTTTGCGCCAGGTGGCGTAGGCGGCTTAGCAACGATAACTTATCATTATCTCGGCATTTGCGGAATTGAGTTTCCTTGGGCAATTTTGATGATTGCTTTTAACGTTCCTATTTTTATTTTGGTAAGCATATTTGTTAATAAAAAATTAGGATTGTATTTGATTTTGTATATGGCGGTACAATCCTTTTCCGTTGAGCTGTTCGAAATTTTAAAGTGGAAACCATACTCTCTGGAATATAATGCGGAGGATTTTGAAATCGTTTTTGCATGTATTGCGACGGGGGTAATTTCAGGAATGGGCTTTTCCTTGATGCTGCGTCGTTTTGGCGCAAGTGGCGGTACATATGCTATTTCTGCATTGATTAAAAGGGCGAAGCCTGAAACAAATATTGCTTATGTGTCCTTTATTTTGGATTCTAGTGTTGTAG
>JAZRBK010000322.1:0-4401 GCA_045635025.1 Candidatus Scatosoma sp. | reverse complement strand
AGGGTATCGAGCAATTTAAAACGCCGACGGTGGAGGAATGTATTTCTCCCGTCGGCGAAGCCGTTTTGCATTTGAACCGCGACGGGGAAGATGCAGAATATATTCCTATGGAAAAAACGCCGTTTGGGTGGACTTTGTCGTTAAATATACCGCAAATTGGCTTGTATTTCTATACTTTTTATCTTGAAAACGTAGGTTTTGTATCCTGCGGAGATATGCAAATGGGGCAGATAACACAAAATCCGCAAGGTTTTTTGCTTACGGTCTACTCCAAAACTTATAAAACGCCCGAATGGTTTAAGGGTGGAATTATGTATCAAGTTTTCCCCGACCGCTTTGCGAAATCGGGAACTATGCCAGACATAAAAGGAAGGATACGGCGGGAATGGGGCGGTGAACCGTCCTTTCGGCCCAATCACCAAGGAAAAGTCTTAAATAACGACTTTTTCGGCGGTAATTTTAAGGGAATTGAGGAAAAATTGCCGTATTTAAACGAGCTCGGCGTATCGATTCTCTATCTTAATCCTATTTTTGAAGCGGCGTCTAATCATCGTTACGATACGTCGGATTATATGCGTTTAGACCCGATTTTAGGCTCGGAAAAAGACTTTTCCAATTTGATTAAAAGCGCGGAAATGTATGGGATTAAGCTGATTTTAGACGGTGTTTTCAATCATACGGGCGACGATAGCGTGTATTTTAATAAATACGGGCATTATAATAGCGTTGGGGCTTATCAATCGCAAGAATCGCCGTATTATTCGTGGTATTCGTTTTCACGTTTTCCCGACGAATACGCAAGCTGGTGGGGAATTGATATTCTGCCCGAAGTCAACGAAAGCTCAAAAGAGTATCAAAACTTCATTTTCGGCGAGGGTGGCGTATTAAAAAAATGGCTGAGCTTTGGCATAGGCGGTTATAGATTGGACGTGGCTGACGAATTACCCGACTTTTTCTTGAAAAATCTGCGGAAATCGGTTAAAGAAAGCGATAAAAACGCAATTATTATCGGGGAAGTATGGGAAGACGCTTCGAATAAGGTTGCTTATTCAAAGCGTAGAGAGTATTTGCAAGGTTTTGAGCTCGATAGCGTGATGAATTATCCGCTAAAAGACGGGATTATTTCGTATGCGCTCTCGGGGAATGCCCGTGTTCTTTGGGGTACAATTCGCGCTTTGCTTGACCATTACCCTAAACAAACGGTAGATTGTTTAATGAATATACTCGGAACGCACGATACTTCGCGTATTTTAACCGTTTTAGGTGGGATTTATTGTAAAGATAAAGAGGAAATGTCGCAAAAAAGTGCGTATTTAAGCGAAAAAGCTAAGAAAGAAGCGATAGAAAAGCTGAAAATAGCGGTGGTCTTGCAATATACGTTGCCGGGCGTTCCGTGCGTTTATTACGGCGATGAAAACGGCGCGGAGGGACATATCGACCCGTTTTGCCGTCGTTGTTACGATTGGGAATGTCAAAATACGGAGTTAATCGCTTTTTATCAAAGAATGGGAACTATTCGCAAAACTTACCGCGATATTTTCAAAGACGCCGAATTTTGGTCGTTACGCGCGGAAGAAAGTTTATTCCTGTTCAAGCGCGAGAATAAAAACGGTTGCGTATACGTCTTCGTTAATAACGGTTCGAAACGGTATCTTTTGAATTGGCAAGGCTCGTTTGAAGAACTTATTAGCGGAAACGTATTCAACGACGAAATGGAAATTAAACCGTTTTCTTACGGAATATTTGTAAAACAAAACGAAATCAAATAATAACGAAAACCTCTAAAAAGCTTCAAAAACTAAAAATAACCCGAAAACCCTGTAAAACAAGCATATTTTAGGGTTTACTATTCGTAAAAGCTGTGTTTTACGAATAGTTGCGGGTGTACCCCATCGCATAAAAATCTGTGCGGTGGTTTTATTTTTAGTGATAAAAATACACTCCGTTACCCTATATCCTTTGATATTATGCTTAGTTGACGGGTTAAGCCTCTCCTATAAATATAAGAAATGAAGATATAACTTTTCGGGAAATCAGTAGATTTGTTTGACATTTCACGCATTTCGCGGTAGAATAGAAATAGAAAGGCGGTTAATCAAGAAGAATGAAGAATGGAAATTACTATCTCAAACGAAATATCGAGGATTTGGACAAAATAGCCCAGCTCCTTGAAGAGCTCCCCTCTTTTTGCGAAGATTATTTTTTAGGGGTAGAAACGCGGACGAGCAGTCAAACCCGTCTTAAATACGCGTATGACTTACGTATTTTCTTTGATTTTCTTTGCAAGCGTAAATACAGGAACTTTGAAGTTCAGGATTTAACGTTAAAGCATTTAGAAGGGATAACGCACAACGATATTGAACTGTTTTTAAGTTATCTTTCCCACTACCGCTACCGCGACAAGCTTTTATCTTGCGACGAACGGGCGAAAGCGCGCAAACTTTCCGCTGTAAGGGCTATGTTTAAGTATTTCTTTAATCGCGGACTGATTGAGGTGGATAATTCGGCGAAAGTTCCTACTCCCAAATTGCACGACAAGGAAATTATACGACTTAACGCAGGCGAGGTTGACGAACTCATCAACGTAGCGGAATCAGGCAACGGGCTAACGAAACATGCCGTCGGGTATCACAATAAAACGAAGGTACGCGACACGGCGATTTTAACCCTCTTTTTGGGCACGGGAATCCGTATTAGCGAGCTTGTCGGCTTAGACAACGATAGCTTTGATTTTAGCGAGAACTCCTTTTTGGTAACGCGCAAAGGCGGAAATCAAGCGATTTTGTACTTTTCGGACGAAGTGAAATACGCCTTACAGGAATACATAGTCGAAAAATCGAACGACCCGCGTATTCCCAAAGGCGAGAACGCGTTTTTCCTTTCTATGCAGTACAAACGGATTAACGTTCGGTCGGTGGAAATACTCGTAAAGAAATACAGTAAAATGGTATCCCCTCTCAAAAAAATCACGCCGCATAAGCTCCGTAGCACGTACGGCACCCGCCTTTATAACGAAACGGGCGATATTTACATCGTAGCCGACGTTTTAGGGCACCGCGACGTGAACACGACGAAAAAACACTACGCTGCGATTACCGAAGAAAACAGAAAATCGGTGGCTAACGCCGTGAAGCTGCGTAAAGACTCCCCTTTGCAACACGATTTTTCGAGCGATACCCCACCGAAGAATCCGCAAAATGAAGAAAATTAAAATAAGCCCTCACGCAAAACGTGAGGGCTTAACTATATATGCTTTATTCTTTATAATCGTCGGGGTTGGTGTAGATTTTGTCTATTTTAATAGAGGCTACGTCATCGAACTCGATACATTTTCCGCAGTTATCGCAGATTTTGCTTGGGTCAAGGTCGCACGTTTCACATTCCAAACAACCGATACATTCCCTATCGTACAATACGCATTCGCCACCGATTTTCTTTTCCATATAAACACCTCGTTTTCTCTTTTCTCTATTATAACATATTTTTTTTGAAAATCAAACGATTTTTATTTACTTTTTTATAAACATTTGTTTGCTTTTTTTGAAAAAGTATGATATAATGAAAAAAACAAAAGATAAAATGAGGCTATAAGATGGTAAACGAAGAAAAATTGATTAAAGTTATGGATTATATCCGTAAGTTTTCCGAAGAAAACGGTTATACGCCGTCCGTTCGGGAAATTGGCAAAGAATGTGGTATCAAATCCACCGCTACCGTGCATAGCTATATCGAGAGATTACAGTCCAAAGGCTATTTGAATAAGACGGACAATAAAAAACGCGCCGTTACGATTGGGAAAGGTTCGGGTACGACGATTCCCCTTATCGGTACGGTTACCGCCGGGCAACCCATTTTTGCGTATGAAAATTACGAGGATTATTATACTTTCCCTACCGGTGAGTTTAAGGGCGAAGAACTTTTTATGCTCCGCGTACAGGGTACTTCTATGATTGACGCGGGGATTATGGACGGAGATAAAATTATCGTTCGCCGTCAACAAACCGCTGAAAACGGTGAAATCGTCGTGGCGCTTATCGAGGACGGTGCTACGGTGAAGCGTTTCTATAAGCGGGATAATCACATCGTTTTACACCCCGAAAACGAGGCGTTATCCGATATGGTTTTCTCCCCTGAGGAAGTTTCCGTTTTAGGAAAAGTCGTCGGTTTAATGCGGAATTACCGCTCTTAAATGTCCTTTCGTAACAATTTAAGAAATAAAACTCCCCTTTCTTTGCTAAACACGCAAGGAAAGGGGTTTTTTAACGTATTACTTTGTGGTATTTTTATGGATACTTTTTTAATATGGTGCAAAAATTGGCTTATAAACCTTTCAAATACAGGATTTCCTCTTCCGTCAATTTCCGTACTTCGCCTCTGTCAAGACAAGTCGGAGGCCAAGCG
>JAZRBK010000321.1:0-1742 GCA_045635025.1 Candidatus Scatosoma sp. | reverse complement strand
ATTCCTGGTAGGGAATTGTATCCGCAGGACAGATATTTACCGCGTATTGATTGTGGTCGCTATGTATACAATTTTAGAGTGTACAAGGGTAGCATGTACGAGGTGAATGCAGTTGCAGAAAGCTTTAATCAGCTTCCGTATGCGGTTAATGTTTTCCCCGTAGGAAAAGAAAAAACTGGATATGAAGGAATAAAAATTGAAGGTGACGTTATTTTAACGGCGGTAAAGCCAAATGGCCAAGGCTGTTACATATTCCGCATTTATAACCCATGTGAAAAAGCGGCACCGTTTAAGCTTACTGTCGGTGTGTGTAATTTTTCATTTGAAGTGAAAAAACGTGGCGTAATTTCCCTTATTTATGATGGCGGAGTAATAACGCCATTCCAAGACCAAATGCCGATATAGACATTAAACAATCGCTTGGATTTGGCTTGGATGAAACGAGTAAAAGAGCGTAACGAAGCGGTGCAGGAAATTGCAATGGAACAAGGATACTTGGTTGACGACTTATACACAACGAGCGTTTCTATGTCCAAAGAATATCGCTATATGGACGGAATACATTATTTAAAAGAAGGGTATGATTTATTAGCGGCTGCGGTTGCTAAAAATATCCGTAGAAATCTTATGGAGAACTGATAGAAGATTATGGAAAAATTGCAATATATACAAGATTTTGAAAAATTGGGTTTTGGGCTGTTTGTGCATTTTGGCTTATACAGTATTGTCGGTAAAGGAGAATGGTTTTTAGGTTCAAATCCTACTGCCGACAAACAAGAGTATGAAAAACTGACGAAAAAGTTTATCGTGAAGAAGAACTGGGCGAAAGAGCTTGTTAAAACGGCTAAGGCGGCTGGATGTAAGTATATTACGCTTACTACCCGTCATCATGATGGTTTTTCGTTGTTTGATACCTGCGGATTAAACGATTACGATGCGCCGCATTCGGCTTGTGGGCGTGATTTGATTAAGGAATTTGTCGATGCTTGCCGTGAAAATGGCATTGTTCCGTTTTTCTATCATACTTTGTTGGATTGGCGCGAAGAAAGCTTTTATCAAGATTTTCCTAAGTATATTGATTATCTTGTAAGAAGTGTTGAAATTTTATGTAAGAACTATGGTAAAATTGGCGGTTTTTGGTTTGACGGAATGTGGAGTAAGCCGAACGACGATTGGCAAGAAGATCGCTTATATGGGACGATAAGAAAATATCAGCCGGAAGCTATGATTATCAATAATACGGGGCTTTCCGAATGTGGGAAGGTCGGACATTACGAGATTGATAGCGTGACGTTCGAACGTGGTAATCCCGCTTTTGTAGATAATAGTGATAAATATCGTGCAGGGGAAATGTGTCAGGTTCTCAACGACCATTGGGGATATGCGCAAGGGGATTGCAACTACAAGCCTGTAAGAGAATTTATCGAAAATTTGGTGGATTGTAGGCGTTGCAATTGTAATTTTCTTCTTAATACAGGTTTGCGCGGGAATGGTAGCGTAAACCCTATGGATGCTTGTGTTTTACGTGAAATTGGAAAGTGGGTTAAGAAAAATAAAGCCGCGGTTTACGATGTGCAATCTAGCGATATAAAGGCGGAAAATGCAATTATATTGCAAGGAAAAAATTGTTATTATGCAATCGTAAAAAACGTGCCTATGTCCGCAGATCCCAATGTGCAACGGGCGGAAAGTCTGGGGCAAGTGCGCGTTGAAAGTGAGATTTTGTCGGCAGAATGGTTGGA
>JAZRBK010000320.1:0-14616 GCA_045635025.1 Candidatus Scatosoma sp. | reverse complement strand
GATTGAAAATTGGAATAAAAGGACATTGTTTACCTCCTGTTGCGAATGGGAAAACGGGTAATTCCCGCGATTTCGCCTGTTCGCGTAGTCATTACTATTATATCGTATGCAACGTCCCCGTTTCTTTGTGCGTTTTGCGGGGCAATTTCCTCTTACCGCGTAGACGTTTCGCCTTTTTACGCGCACTCACAAAATCACCCGCATACCAAGGTATAGCCGTTTCGTACCGTTACGTTTTTCGTAGTTTTCCCCGTTCCCGCAAAGGAGCGCGGGCGTATCCCCCTCTCTCGCCGTGTAGGCGTTGCCCGAAGCGGAGGGTATTTTCAAAACTTTTCCCGCAGGCGGGGGAGCTTGCAAGCCGTTTTCTTTCGCTAACGCAAACACCGATACCGAAAAAAACGCCGCGATTTCACTTAGCGTTTGCCCTGCTTTTACCACGTAATATCCTTTCGTTTCACTTTTTAACATACTGCAATATATGTTTTTCTTTCGCCGTTTATGCACGCTTTTCTCTTTCCTTTTTTGTCCCGTTCCCCCGCTCCCCGATTAGGTTTCTTCAAAGGTGGTATTTTTCAAAAAGACGGCTCGTACAATAAAAGTATGAATACTTTCCCCGCTAAACACACAAGCGGCGCGGGCGCACTCCGCTGTGTGCCCACCCGTAAAAAACAAAACAATATCTTAACCACCGCCTCATTCGTAACCGCGCTTTCGGTTGCGGAACGTGGGCTCGGTTTCCTTTACCGTATCGTTTTATCCCGCCTTATCGGCGCGGAGGGGCTTGGGCTTTATCAAGTAGCCCTCTCCCTCTTCGCCGTATTTATAACGCTGGGTACGGGCGGAATCCCCATAACCGTTTCTCGGCTCATCTCCAAAAGCAAAGCGGAAAAGGATTTGAAAGGCGAACGGGGCGCGGTTCGTTCGGGGCTCGTGCTTTGTCTGTTGTTTACCCTGCCCGTTTTATTACTTTTATTCCCCTTTGCCCACCGCTTGACTTTTCTCTTTTCCGATACGCGGTGTATCCCCGTTTTCCGTATACTGCTTTTAGGACTTATCCTCTCGTCCGTATACGCTATTTTCCGCGGGTATTTTTGGGGGAATAAAAACTTTTTAACTCCCTCGATTTTAGAAATCGCGGAAGAAACGGTTATGGTCGTAGCGGGCGTAATCTTGCTCCGCTCGGTAAACGGACCGTTAGACGGCGCGCAAAAAGCCGCTTGGGCAGTCGTGATTTCTTACCTCTTTTCCTTTACCGCTTCGCTTTTATGTTTTCTCTTGTCAGGCGGACGGCTTTCCAAAGGCAAAAATCAGCTAAAACCTCTGTTCAACGCAACCCTGCCTATCACGTCCGTGCGTGTGAGCGGTTCGCTCGTCAACTCCGCAATCGCTGTTTTACTCCCTGCTATGCTCGTAAAATCAGGACTTTCGGAGGGGGAAGCGCTCACGCTTTTCGGCGTCGTTTCGGGTATGGCGATACCCGTGCTATTCGTACCCTCGACGATTATCGGCTCGCTCTCGCTCGTGCTCGTACCCGAACTTGCGGAAGATTTTTACGGCAAGCGCAAAGAGCGGCTTTATAAAAATATTTCCCGCGGACTTTGCGCAGCGCTTTTTATCTCGTGCTTGCTCGTGCCCTTCTTCTACGTGCTCGGCGACGAACTCGGCACTATCGCCTTTTCCGAACCGCTCGCAGGGGAGTATATCCGCTACGGGAGTTTAATTCTGCTCCCGATGAGCTTAACGATGATTTCTACGGGTATGCTCAACGCGATGGGATTAGAGCGGCAAACTTTTTTATTCTATTTCCTCGGCGCGGCGGCAATGCTTGCGTGCGTACTCTTTTTACCTTCCGTCTGCGGCGCGTACGCTTATCTTATCGGACTGCTTGCAAGTTTTTCCGTCAATACCGCGTGCAACCTCGTTCTGCTCGGAAAAAAATGCGGCGGACTTTTTCAAAGCATTTGGGCGCAAAACGGTAAAAAAATTATCGCCGCGCTCGTCGTTATCTTACCGCTTTGCTTGTTCGGCGAACTGATTTGCGCGTTAGCGCAAAAGCTTTTCGGCGCAGTCTTAACGACACTTGTAAGCGGGCTCGCGCTCGGTATCGTGCTCTTTATCGCGTACCTTGCGCTGGGGATTTTGCCTTGGGAACGGCTTTTCGGCGGGCGAAAGAAAAAACGGAAATGATTTTTTAAGGTTTTTCCGCTTTTTGGCAACTTTTTCCGTCCCTTTCCTTGACATTCGCACGAAAAGAGAGTAAAATAGTAAAGTAACTTTATAATAAAGTAACGGATTTTATAGCAAGGAGAACGATTTATGAGCTACAAAACGAAAGAATGGCGCAATTCGATGCGCGTAACCCTCGACTACAACAATATGACAGACACTTTCCTCGGCAAACGCGGATTTAGCGCAAAACAGTTAAACGCATACCAATCCAGCGCCGCGAAAGCGTACCGTTTCGTAAAAGAAAACCGCGGCAAGGACGAGCTGTATATGGGTTGGACGGAGCTCCCTTACAACCAAACGGAAATCGTTGCGGATATTTTGGCTACGGCAAAGGATATTCGCCGTAAATATCAAAACTTCGTAGTGCTCGGTATCGGCGGGAGCGCGCTCGGTCCGATTATGGCGTTTAACGCGCTTTGCCATTTGCATTATAACGACCTTACCCGCGCACAGAGAAAAGGACCTAAGTTCTACGTAGAAGATAACGTTGACCCCGTAAGAATGAGAGATTTACTCGACGTTATCGACCCCGCGAAAACCTGCTTTAACGTTATTTCTAAATCGGGCGCGACCAGCGAAACGATGGCGCAATACCTCATCATCTTAAACGAACTTGAAAAAGCGGGCGTAAACGTAAAGGAAAACGTCATCTTCACGACGGACGCGAAAAAAGGTAACCTTAAAAAGATTTCCGACGAACTCGGCGGGATTAAAAGCTACGTATTACCCGACGGCGTAGGCGGTAGATTTTCGCAGCTCTGCCCCGTAGGCTTGCTTCCTGCGGCGGTAGTCGGCATTGATATTAAGGGTTTGCTCGCGGGCGCGGCGTATATGGATAAAGTCTGCAAACAACCCTCTATGCGTAAAAATCCCGCATTGATGTGCGCAGTTCTCCAAATCGCGGCAATGGAACAGGGCAAAAACGTAGGCGTTATGATGCCTTATTCGGATAACTTGAAATACCTCGCCGATTGGTATTGCCAACTTTGGGCGGAATCGCTCGGTAAAAACGTTACCCTCGACGGAAAGCCCTGCAACGTAGGACAAACGCCCGTGAAATCGCTCGGTGTAACCGACCAACATTCACAAGTACAGCTCTACACGGAAGGTCCTTACGACAAAGTCGTTACCCTGCTTTCTTTGAAGAAATACGCTTGCGAATTCCCTATTCCTCACGGTTGCGAAAATATCCCCGACGTATCTTTCCTCGGCGGACATACGATGGAAGAACTTATTCAAGCGGAAAACGCCGCAACGGCGTATGCGCTCACCAAAGCGGGCAGAATGAACTACACCCTTTGGATTCCCGAACTCAACGCGTTCACGCTTGGACAGCTTTTGTTCTTGTTTGAACTTCAAACGGCGTATGCGGGCGCTATGCTCAATATCGACACGTTCAACCAACCAGGCGTAGAAGAGGGCAAAAAAGCGACGTTCGCCTTACTCGGCAAAGCGGGTTACGCGGAAAAGAAAGCGGAGCTCGACTCCCTCCCCGCAAAGGATTTGAACTGCATCATTTAAGAAAAAATCAATTTCAACGCGTACCTGCCACCCTCGTTTGAGGGTGGCAGGTGTTTTTTTACTAAAAAATAGCGTTCGCAATTCAATGCCGTTTTTTTGTCTTTCTATTTTACTCGTCAAGGAGATACAATATCTCATCGAGGTTTGAAAACAAGTTAAAATCCGAATCCTTATAAGCGCGCACGTATTCTACGTTATACCACTTACCACCCTCCAATAAAACACTTGTTTCCGTTGTTAATTCACCATTAAGATAAACCTCGTCGTAATCATAACGGGGCAAATCCCACGTTTTTTGCCTTTCTTCTGTATATAACGCACGAAGTTGGCTGTCCATTATACCTCTCCCGCGAGGAAAACCGTTTTTCTCCACAATCTTGTACGGCTTAGAGCGTTTATCTGTCCGTTCTAATCTTTCTTCGCTTGCGATAAAAATCCTATCGCCCGCTAGCGTAAAATCCTTTGCGTACAACTTGTCAATCGTCAACAAATCCCTAGCCGTCATGTTCATCGGGTCAAACAGCTGCGTGTAAGCCTCGTCTAAATACCACCCCTCTACCGTATACGCCGGTGTAGGTGCAAGATATACGGCTCGTTCAAACGCGTACTCTTTCGCCGCCTCAAACAACTCTTGTGCCGTTGCCGTTTCTCTAAAAGACGTACCCCCGTAAACGGAACAACCGTTCTGGCACACGAAATTGATTCCTATATATCCTTGTGTTTGTTCCTGCTCCGTTTCCGCGCACGGGATTATCGAATTATATAACGCTTCGTCAAACGCATACGTATAAGAAATCTCTATCTCCTCCGTTTGGGATATTTCGTTTCCCAAATACGTAAAGTTACGTTCATCTTTCACGGAAATATTACTTATCATGCCGTCCTTTGCCGAAAAGAAATACGTAGTACTATAAAAAATGGGCGTTTGGTTTTTCGCAATCGCTTCCGCACGGCTACTTATCCGCACGGTAGACTCACCGTTATCGTGTAACGCCGTAATTTCCGTATCCCCGCTTATGGTAGAGCACGTTGCTTGCAGCCTTTCTATGGATTCTTCCGTAACCGTTTCATACGCTTGCACAAGCTCGGCAAAGCTGTCCGCCAACGTAAGAGACACTATCCCTGCCACCGCTTCGCTTGGTCTTCCCCCTAAAACGGCATTCACCCCTTCCGTTTCGCTCGTATAGCATTGAGGGGTTTCATAATCACTCGTATACCAATAATCCTTGTTAGAAGATTGAAACCATTTTACTTCCTGTATAGGTTGCTTTTGATTGTTTTCGTCAATCGCAAAAACCTTCCCTGCGAATCTACGCTTTTCAATGTCTCCGCTGGCAATTTGCTCCACCTTTTTCCCATACGGGTGAAGAGACGAAGTACTCGACAGTTTTACCGTATATGCCCCGTCATACGCGCGGGAGTTTATATCCGCTTCCTTTACCACGGCGAATATCTCCTCGTCCGTTTTCGGCACAAACACAGTCGGGGGTGTTGAACCGCTATCCTCTCCGTCTCCACCGCACGCCACGACCGCACAGCTCATTCCAAGCACCAACGCCAAAGCCATTATACGCACGCCGACTTTTTGTTTTCTCATTCTCGTTTTCATAGAAGCCTCCCACTAAAAATTAGTAGAAATATTATACTACGAAATATTCGTAGTGTCAACTAATTTTTCGTAGTTTTGTGTAAAATAATAGTATGGAATACGCAATCGGACAAAAACTAAAAGAGCTACGTAAAGAGGCTGGATACACGCAAAAGCAAGTGGCCAATCTAATGAATAAATCGGAAACGGGCTATGCGAGTTGGGAGCAAGGCTTAGCCGAACCGAGTATCAACGATTTGCGGCGATTGTGCGCTATTTACGATATTACCGCCGATTTTCTGCTTGGATTAGAAGATAATAACTTATAAAAAACCAATTTCAACGCGTACCTGCCCCCTCCTTTTGAGGGTGGCAGGTGTTTTTTTGCTAAAAATCCGCAAACGAAGTATAAGGGCGGGAAAAGTAGGCTATACTCTTTTTGCAAAAAGATAACGGAAAGGGGTGCTCGCTACATATAATAGAGTGAAGGGAGTATTTCGTTTTCCAAAAGAGGAGCTTGATTATGAACGTAAAACGCGGAGAATTGTATTATGCGGATTTATCCCCTGTCGTGGGAAGCGAGCAAGGCGGAATACGCCCCGTCCTCGTCGTACAAAACGACGTAGGTAATAAATACTCCCCCACCATCATCGCCGCCGCGGTTACGAGCAAAATTAACAAAGCAAAGTTACCTACGCACATTGAATTGCCGTCGGCGTACGGGCTCGCGAAAGATAGCGTTATTCTCTTGGAGCAAATCCGAACGCTTGACAAACGCCGCCTAAAAGAGCGGATTGGGGAGCTCCCGCCCGCGACGATGAGCCGTGTCAACCGTGCCATTTTAATCAGCCTCGGTTTTCCCGTTAATAACTGATATTAGCTACATTCTTTCAATCTGTACAAACGCTGAAAACCACCTTAATCTCCTTTTATTTCCTAAAAAAGCGCAAATTACGCGCGCTTTTTTATTTTATAATAAAAGCCGTGAGTTTTATCGGGAGGTTTTCTATGCAAATTAGAAAAAAGACGGACGAGATTAAAGTCCTTTTATATTTTCTCTTTGGTGCAGCTATTTTGTTTTTGCGTTTCGTGGGGGATAACGGCGAACCGCTTGGGTTAGCGCTCGTCTATGCCATTTCCGCGGCGGGGTTATCCCCGCTTATCGCCGCTCTGCTCTTTACCGCAGCTACGCTTGTTGGGGGAACGGCGGAAGAAATCGTGCTCGCGGCGGGACAGGCGCTTTTGCTCGCGCTCGCCTTTACCTTGCGCGATGCCTTAAAAAAATCCGCACCCCGTCCGAAAACGGACGCTTTCGCGGGTTTTTTGCCGCTATTTGCTCTGTCGGTAGCGCTCGGCGCGTTTGTTGGATTAGCAAACTTTACCCCGTACGTTTTACCGTTTACCTTTCTCCCCGCCCTCAACGCCGTTACGCAAAAAACGATTATCGCCGCCGCGATTTTTTTGCTTGCCTGCATTTTTACCGTCGCGGTGAAAAGTCTTTTACGCAAGCTTTTACGGTGTCGGCTCAAAGGAGAAGAAATCGTATTTTCCTTGCTTTTGTTCGTATTTATCGGCGTAGGAATATGCCGATTTTTAAGCGTCAACGCGTACCTGGGTATCGCATTTTTTATTTTACTGCTCTTTTCTTACGCCACAAAAGACGCTACCGCACTCTTTTGCGCGTTTGCTCTTTCCCTGCCGCCTATGCTCGTTGCGGGACTTTCCCCCGAACGCTTTTTCGTCTACGGCGTAGCGGTTGCGCTCTTTATCAAATCGGGACGGTTAGCCGCCGTATGCGCGCTCATTTCGGTATTTTTTATATACGGTTATTTCGACGGGCTTTACGCGTACCCCACCGCTTATCTCGTGCAATCGGTGTTAACCGTCGTATTGCCCTCGCTCTTTTTTATTCTTCTCCCCACCCCTATCGTGCGGGAAATGGAAAACCGTTTAATTTTTTACCGTGAAAAACATCTTTCCCGTATCGCTATCAACCGAAACCGCGCGGCGATTGGAGAACAGCTTTACGAAATCTCCTCCGTTTTCCGTGAAATCCAAGCCACTTTTGCCGCACTCGGCACAACGGAAGCGGAAGAGGGAGCAAAGGAATACATACGCGCTTGCGTTGTGGAAGAGGTCTGCAAAACCTGTCCGCAGTACCGAGCTTGCGCCCGTAAAAATATTCTCGGTGAATTGCCGAAAATCGTAGACGTCGGTTGTAATAAAGGCAGAGCTACGCTTATTGACGTTCCCCGCGTGCTCGCGGACGCGTGTGTCAATCAAAGCAATCTTCTTTACGCCTTAAATCGTCAAATCGTCGAATACCGCAAATATATGACGGAAGCGGAAAACGCGGCAAACGGCAGAGCACTTCTTGCGGGACAGGCGCAGGGCATTAGCGAAATCTTAAAAAGTCTTGCTCTCGAACAAAGCGAACCGCTTCGTATCTATACCGACAAAGAACACGCGTTGAATACCGCCTTGCTTAGCGTGGGTATCGTTTGCAGTGAAGTGCTCGTATACGGAGAAGAGGACAACCCCACCCTTTCCCTTATCACGTTCGGCAAAGCGGACGTGAAAAAAATCGCCGCGGTTGCCTCTCATTTGTTCAACGCGCCGATGATGATTTCGCAAAGAATAACCCTTTCGCAAGACAAGTTTTGCTGTATTTTACGAAAAAAACCGTACTTTGACGCGGCGTTTGGGGTTTCTACAATGAAAAAAACGGGCGAGAACGCGAGCGGCGACACACATTCCGTCGTTAAAATCGACGAACGCCGTTTTCTCGTTGCCCTCTCCGACGGTATGGGGAGCGGCGAATACGCGCGGCGTATTTCCGAGAGCACGATTTCTCTGCTTGAAAGTTTTTACCGTGCGAAAATGCCCTCCGATTGCGTGCTTTCCACTATCAATAAACTGCTCGCGTTTAGCAAAGAGGAAACGTTCGCGTGCGTAGACATCGGTATCGTCAATCTCGACGACGGAAAAGCGGACGTCGTAAAAATCGGTTCTCCCGTAGCCTTTATCTTATCGGGAAATACCGTGAAAGTCTTAGAAGGGAACTCCCTTCCGCTTGGGATTTTGGACTCGCTCCACCCCGATACGGCGAGTTATGACTTAGCGGAAAACGACGTACTGTTATTTTTGAGCGACGGTATCACGGGTGCGTTCGGCTCGACAACCGACCTTTACGAAGTTTTGAAAGGCGTTCCTATTCATAACCCGCAACAACTTACCGACCTGTTACTTGAAAAGGCTCTGTCCGCTTACGGCGGCGTAGCAAAAGACGATATGACGGCGGTTGCCGTGCGGCTCTATTGCGCCGCTTAACACTTTCTCCCCCGTACCCTTAACCGTTTCATCTCTTCCACGGACATAAGGAAAACCGACCTTTGTAATGACTTACAAAGGTCGGTTCACTATATAAATAAAGGAGTATAAAGATTAGTCGTCTTCTTTATTTTCTTCTACGGGAGCTTCTTCAACAGGTGCTTCCACAGGAGCTTCCTCTACGGGCGCTTCCACTTCCGCTTTCGCTTCTACGCGAGCCGCCGCTTTTGCTCTTCTTTCTTCTTTTCTTCTGAACGCTTTCATTTCTTTCGTTTCGCTACGAGCCGCGTCAATGCGAGCGCGCATCTCTTGCGGTGTAGGAGGAACGAATGCAGAACCTTCCGCGTTTTCTTCGATTACTTCATAGCCCTCGTCTCTTTCAAGGAGCGTAGCTTCCGTTTCGCCGTCGAAGAGGTGGATATGGTGCGCGTCGAATGCGAGTTCGATAACGTCGTTCAAGGAAACAACCGCACGGCTGGAAATCTTCGCAATCATTTGCGTAGAGTTGTCGATGACGGAGTTTTCTTTGCCTTGGTAATCAAGTTCGCAGTAGATTTGCGTTTCCGCACCGAGTTTTTCAATAACGTCTACACGTGCGTTTACAACCGTTTCAGGCGAGGAAGCAATGAACATTTGGTCTTGGTGAATATCTTCGGGACGTACGCCGAGCGTAACCGTCTTACCCGTATCAAGGTATTCGTTGATATTCTTAATTCTTGCCGCAACGCTCTTCGGGAGCAAAATCTTATTGCCGCCAAGGAACTCTACGTATACCTTACCCTTTTCGGAGGTCAACGTGGATTCCTTGAAGAAGTTCATTTGAGGCGTACCGATGAATCCTGCAACGAAGAGGTTGATAGGATAATCGTACAAGTTTTGCGGGGTGTCTACCTGTTGAACGAAACCGTCTTTCATAACAACGATACGCGTACCCATCGTCATAGCCTCGACTTGGTCGTGGGTAACGTAGATGAACGTCGTCGCAAGACGAGCGTGGAGCTTGGAGATTTCCGTTCTCATCCAAGCACGGAGCTTCGCGTCGAGGGTGGACAAAGGCTCGTCGAGAAGGAATACCTTAGGTTCACGAACGATGGTACGGCCGAGCGCAACACGTTGACGTTGACCGCCGGAGAGAGCCTTCGGTTTACGGGAGAGATAATCGGTGATACCCAAAATCTCAGCAGCCGCTTTTACTTTTTGGTCGATAATCGCTTTCGGAACTTTTCTAAGCTTCAAACCGAACGCCATATTATCGTATACGGACATATGGGGATACAACGCGTAGTTTTGGAAAACCATTGCGATATCTCTGTCCTTAGGAACGATATCGTTTACGAGCTTACCGTCGATATAAAGTTCACCCGAAGAGATTTCTTCGAGACCTGCAATCATACGGAGCGTGGTGGATTTACCACAGCCAGACGGACCAACGAGAACGATGAATTCTTTATCTCTGATATCGAGACAGAAATCGAACACAGCTTGTACGCCGGAAGGGTATACCTTGTTAATGCCTTTCAGCAAAAGTCCTGACATAATCTTTTTCCTCCAAATGGATATAATATTTCGATACTATTATTTTACTATATTTGCAAAAAAAATACAATGGACAATTTCAACAAACTTGGCTATCCCTATTGTATACTTTGCACAATAAATCCTTGTTTTGAGCCTTTCCAGCCTTTCTCAGCACGCTTTTCCTTTCGCCTAACGGCTAACCCGCGCCGAATTCGGTTCTTGCCTATAAACGCGCTAACGCGAACACGCGCTCAGCGTAAAGCGGAAAGAGTTTTACCTCTTTGTTTTACGCCTCTGCGTACAAGGATACAATCTCTAAAATCACTTGCGTCGCCTTTTCCATACTCTCCACGACGGCGAATTCAAGAACGGAATGGGCGTTATGTCCGCCCGTGAAAAGGTTGGGGCAGGGCAAACCCATAAACGAGAGTGTACTTCCGTCCGTACCGCCGCGCACGGGTTCTTCGTACGGCGTTAAGCCGACTTTTCTACACGCCTTGCGCGCGTTTTCTATTAAATGGAAGTGCGGAGCTATTTTTTCAAGGCAGTTGCGATACTGCTCGCGAATCTTCCAAGCCACCGCGTTTTCCCCGTATTTGGTTTGCAAAGTTTTACAAACCCCGTCGATAAACGCTTTTCGAGCCTCGAACTTTTTCCCGTCGTGGTCGCGGATGATGAGCGCGATTTCGCCCCATTCCACTTCCGCTTTCACTTCCTCTACGTGATAAAAGCCCTCGTGCCCCTCCGTCTTTTCAGGAGTTTCGTCAGCGGGAAGAGCCGCTAAAAACTCGCCCGCAATCAACGCGCAATTTATCATCTTCCCCTTCGCCGCGCCAGGGTGAATATTCTTGCCCGTGAGCTTTATCACCGCCTCCGCCGCGTTAAACGTTTCGTAGCCAATCTCGCCGAGTCCGCCGCCCCCGTCTACCGTATACGCATAGTCGCAGCCAAAACCTTTTACGTCGAAGCCGTCCGCACCCTCGCCGATTTCCTCGTCGGGGGTAAACGCTACGCCGATTTTGCCGTGCTTGATTTCAGGGTGCGAAGTAAGGAAAGCTACCGCCGACATAATTTCGGCTACGCCCGCCTTATCGTCCGCTCCGAGCAAGGTATCCCCGCCCGTAACGATGATTTCCTGTCCGATATACGCTTCCAAAAACGGGAACTCTTCCACCGTGATTTTCTTGCCGTTGTCAAGGGTAATATCCCCGCCTTTGTAAAGTACGCAACGGGGCTTCACGTTCGTACCCGAGCAGACGGGTTCGGTATCGACATGTGCGATAAACCCGATAGCGGGCACGTTTTCATACCCCTCGCTTGCAGGGAGCTCGGCATACACGTAGCAACGCTCGTCCAAACGCACGTTTTGCGCACCGAGCGCAGTCAGCTCTTTCACGAGCATTTTGGCTAAATCGAACTGTTTTTTCGTGGAGGGGTGTTCGCCCGTTTTCGGGTCGGACTGCGTGTCCACTTGCACGTATCGTAAAAATCTTTCTTTTACCGTCATTTTGTTACCTCGTTACCGCGGCGTTTAATTTTACCGCTTTGTTTTACGGATTTTCTTTACCGCGTTTTTGTGGAGAGGGGGATTTTACATTTTTTCAAAGCGTTCTACGGGAGAAACGAACACGGTTGCCCCGCCGACGGGAACTTCCGTTTTATAATACCCATACGCAACGAGATTGGAGTTAATCACGGAAGCGATGGACTCCATTCTTTGCGCGCAATGTTTTCTGATAATCGCGATAACCTCGTCCACCTTATTATCGTCCGTACCGATGAGCAAAGTAACGTTCCCCGATTTCAAAAACCCGCCTGTCGTTGCCATTTTCGTGAACACGAACTTACTTTTCGCGAGCGCGTCGCATACCGTTCCCGCGTCCTTTTTGTTCACGATAGCCGTAATCATTTTCATAACTTTCCCCTCCTTATCCTCTTTATTATTTTTATGTGCAAAAGTGCATTTTCATTCGGCGAACGCCGAAAAGCGCGCGAACGCGTGCTCGCGTATACCCGTGCGCCTATGCGTACTTTCACTTTTTTCTTTATGCGTTCCCCTTCTATACCGTGCACATATACCCGTGCGCTATGCCCGTGTTCAAATTACGGGAGAAAGTTTCCGCCTGCAAGATACAATCTGTACCATTCCTCACGGGAAAGCTCTATTTCCGTCGCCTTGCAAAGCTCGCGCATATGTTCGGCAGAGGTCGTACCCGTTACTACTTGCGCGAACGCAGGATGTCTTAAAATCCACGCTATCGCCAACGTAGCTGCCGTGCAACCCTTTTCTTCTGCCATTTTTTCAAGCGCACCGTTGAGCGCAGCAAACTCCTCGTTTTCAAGGAACGTGCCTTTGATTAACCCGTATTGAAGAGGCGACCAAGCCTGTAACGCTATCTTTTTCATTCGGCAATATTCCAGCGTTCCGCCCGCGCGGTTGACTGCTTCCGCGTTTTGCATATTCACGTTAAAACCCGCGTCTACCATAGGCGTATGCGCTAAGGAAAACTGTACTTGGTTAGCGGCTACGCGCACGCCGTAAGATTCAAGCGCTTGGATTTGATACGCGGAAAAATTGCTAACGCCAAACGCGCGCACCTTGCCCTCCGCTTTGAGTTTTTCAAACGCTTCGGCTATCTCTTGCGGTTCCATAAGCGTATCGGGGCGGTGCAATAAAAGCAGGTCGATATACTCGGTATTCAAGCGCTTCAAGCTTCCCTCTACGGACGCGAGAATGTGCTCGCGGGAAAAATCAAACCACCTATCCCCGCCGTTTCTGCGGATACCGCATTTCGTTTGAATAATATAATCCCCGCGCGAAAGACCGATATCGCGTACCGCCACACCGAACACCTTTTCGCTGTTCCCGCCACCGTAAATATCCGCGTGGTCGAACGTGTTCACTCCCCCGCGAATTGCTTCACGGATAAGTTCTTCCACCTGTGCAAGCGGTTTGTCGCCAATCCGCATACAACCCATCACTACGCGAGAAACCTCTCTGCCGTGCAATTTACAATATTTCATAGCCGTTTCCTCCCTACTACTGCTTTATCTTTTTTGTTATTATCAGTATACCACGATTTCCTTTTTTTTGTCAAGAAAACGATTTGTTTTCAACACCTGCGTTTCGTTTATATTTTTTCCTGCGGATAGGCAAACTCGATTTCATACTCGTTTGCATATCTACACGCGTCCGTTATCCAAGCTGAACGCCCGTTTATCCCACCGTTTTGGTATACTTGCCACTCGTGCGTGAACACGACAACGCTTTTCCAAGCCTTGTCGAAATCAGAAGATTTTTCCCGAGAAACAAGCTCGTCGTACACCGACTTTTGGGTGGGTTTTCTATACGTGTATTTTGAAGAAAAACCGTTTGCAAACCAATCCCCGCGCAAATCCGTCGATAGGAACGTCAAACGGGTTTCCTCGTCTTTTTTCGTATCGTTTTCGTACAAATACTCTACCGTTTCCCCGTCGAAATAATACGAGCTTCTATTATCGTCCGCACTCAAAAACCCCAATGCACCAAACGAAGCGTCCCGCATGCCTAAGAGCCCGTTTTTGCTACCGCTAAAAAACTCCAACCTAGGCATTCTATCTAAACTTTTTAATTCGTCCGTTTGTGTATTGTCGCTTGTTATTCGCCCTACTTCTTGCACGAAAGCGTTCCAATACCCTTTCCCCGTTTCATAAGAAATCTCGTTTAGGTTATGCCCGCTTTTGTCCGCGTGAAAACCGATTTTTAGCCAATCCGACGAAGCGCAAAACTCGCTCGCATACCCCGCTTTAACGCCTTGCAACACGTTCGTATACGTATACAAGCTAAACTTTGCCCCGTACTCTTCGTGTAACGATTTTAGCCAAGCGAAAAACGGCTCGTCCCACAAAGAAAGATATTCATTCGTCGCAAGCGTACTCCAACAAGTTTGCACGTCGTCAAAGGAAATATGCAAATAAGAAGCTTTACTTTTAGGCTCTTCTTGTGGGGTTTGAGGTTGTTGCGGGTCTTGGGATTGTTGCGGGTCTTGGGGTTGTTGTGGTTGTTGCGGCGGGAGCGGTTGCACTCCGCCCGTGCTTGCCGTTTGAGCGGGGGTCGAGGACTCCACCTCTCCGTCTATCCGACAAGCGGATAACGACAAAACCAAACACGCGCAAAGCCCTATCATAACGTTTCTTCTCATTTGCGCTACTCCGTAAACGGCGCAAAATATTCTTCCCCGCGCTCGGTTTTAATTTTGCCCTGCATATAATCTATCAGTCCGCTTATAAAGCTCTCTTCTTCCGATTTTTTTACGGCGATTCGAAAAGACACGTTTTGCCCGTAATCCGTTGAAAGCAGGGAGCAGGTATGCGTTGAAAGGTATTTTTGCACCCCGTCTATTCCCGTGTAATCCACTTGCAAGGTATATTCTGCGCAAACTTGCAAAACG
>JAZRBK010000319.1:0-3032 GCA_045635025.1 Candidatus Scatosoma sp. | reverse complement strand
GATTATTTTGAAATTACAATCCAAGGCAAAGCTTGCCACGGTTCTACGCCGCAAAACGGAGTGGATGCGCTCACGGTGGCGGCACATACGCTTATCGCCTTGCAGGAGCTTTCCGCGCGGGAAATCTCGGTCGCCTCGCCCGCCGTGCTAACGGTAGGGAAGCTTATAGGCGGGAGCGCGGGCAACGCGATAGCCGATTTTGCGGAGCTAAACGGTACGTTAAGGGCTTTTGACGAGGGGGTGCGCGAGCAGGTAAAAAAACGCTTAAAAGAAATCGCGCAAGGGATAGCCAAAACTTTCCGTGCGAGCGCACGGATACGCTTTTTGGGCGGTTGTCCCACGCTTGTCAACAGCGGAGAGGTTTGTAAAACGTTGCAAAAAAGCATTGGACAGGTATTCGACGAAAGTAAAATCCTGCTTGGGGACAAGCTCGGCGGCGACGTAAAAACGCGGAGCGGCGGCTCGGAAGATTTTGCGTATATTTCCCAAAAAGTTCCCTCGGCAATGCTGGCTTTGGCGGCGGGGAAAGGGGAGAAAATATATCCTTTGCACCATCCGAAAGTAGACTTTAACGAGGACGTTTTATGGATAGGTGTGGCGGCGCTAGCCGCATTCGCGTGCTACGCGGAGGTATAGTGATAAAGCAAGTAAATATAGTGATAAATCAAGTAGAGAAAGAGGTGGGGTGTGAAAATGCGACCTCTTTTTTGTTGGTTTTGTGAAAATTGATGGGAAAATGTGGCGATTTTTTTTCGTACGCTTTACAAACTTGAAAAAAAGTAGTATACTATATTTTATTAAGATACGCGCGTAACACCGCTATAAGAGGTTCTCGCGGGGTTTTTGCTTGTGTTAGGAGGAATATTATGGCGAAACGGAAAAAGAAAAATTGGATAAAGTTTCGACATCGCGTAGTGAGAAAAGTATTCTGCTTTTTGCTTACGCCCTATTTCCGTGTAATATATAGATTAAAGGTTCGTAGGTTCAAGGAAGAGGGCAAGAGACAGTATTTCGTTATGATGAACCATCAAACACCGCTCGACCAGTTTTTCGTAATGAAATCCTTTAAGCGACCTACGTATTGTATCGCGAGCGAGGATTTATTCTCTAACGGTTGGAAATCTAGTTGTTTGCGCTGGATGACCGCGCCTATTCCCATAAAGAAACAAACGGTAGATGCGCGTTCGGTGCTCACCTGTTTGCGGGTAGCGAAAGAGGGCGGTACTATCGTGCTCGCCCCCGAGGGTAACCGTACGTATAGCGGAAAAACGGAATATATGAAGCCGTCGGTAGTGGGCTTAGCGCGGGCTTTGAAATTGCCAGTAGCCTTATATCGGATAGAAGGCGGTTATAGTGCGCAACCCCGTTGGGCAGACGACGTTCGCAAGGGAAAAATGACGGCGGGCGTTTCGCGTGTTATCGAACCCGAGGAATATGCTAACTATACCGACGAGGAGTTTTTTGAGATTATCAAACAAGGGCTTTACGTAGACGACAACTGCGCGGATATACCTTTCAAGAGCAAACGGCAGGCGGAATATTTGGAGCGCGCTTTGTATTGGTGTCCCTATTGTAACCTTTCCCGTTTCGAGAGTGCGAAAGACAAGGTAAAATGCCTTTCCTGCGGCAGAGAAGTGCGTTATTTGCCCACGCAGGAATTGGAGGGGATAGGCTTTGAACTTCCGTTCCGTTTCTTCGGGGATTGGTATGAAAAGCAAAGCGATTTTATGAAGCAATTAGACGTTACGCAGTTTACCCAAAAACCTATGTGGACGGAGCGCACGCGTATGTCGGAGGTTATCCTTTACAAAAATAAAAAGCTTATCTGTGCGGATACGGAACTTCGGCTTTTTGGGGACAGAATGGAAATATCCTATGCGGGGGAAGAGCGTACGTTCTCTTTTGATGAGATAACCGCGTGCAGCGTGCTCGGCAGAAACAAACTGAACGTATATCACGGCGGAAAGGTATATCAATTCAAAGGGGATAAGCGGTTTAACGGAGTCAAATTCGTGCATACCTATTACCGTTATCAAAACTTGAAGAAAGGAGAAGAAAATGAACAATTTTTGGGACTTTGAGCTTTGGGGTTTGCTCAATATCTTCGCGGTACTTTTGTCGGCGTTATTGCTTGCAAACATACTCAAAAGAAAAATTGGCTTTTTGCGGGTATCGCTCATTCCGACGTCCGTGCTCGGCGGTTTGATTTTGCTTGTGATTAGTTTGACGTATTATCTAATTACAGGTAACGTTATGTTCAATGCCGAGTTTTTCGGCGGAAACGGACTGCAAACGATGGAGACGATAACCTATCATACCCTTGCGCTCGGATTTATCGCAACCACGCTCAAATCTTCGAAAAAGACGAAATCGAAAGAACGTGGTAAAGAGATTTTTAATACGGGTGTAACCACCGTTTCCACCTATCTTATACAGGCGATTTTTGGGCTTGGGATTACGATGCTCGTTGCGCTTATCGCGACGGATTTCTTCGCGGCGGCGGGCGCGTTGCTGCCGTTCGGTTACGGACAGGGCACGGGGCAAGCGCTTAACTACGGTATGATTTACGAAAACGATTACGGTTTTGTCGGCGGGAAGAGCTTTGGCTTGACGGTAGCGGCGCTCGGGTTTTTGAGCGCGAGTATCGGCGGTGTAATTTATCTGAACATCATGAAACGTAAGGGTAAAATTAAGCTGATGCCCGAGCAAACGGAGAAACTTACGGGCAAAGACGTACAAGAGGACGACGAAATCCCGATGAACGGAAGTATGGATAAGCTGTCGGTTCAGATGGGATTCGTTTTCTCGGCATACATAATAACGTTTCTTGTGATGTTCGGACTCGGGAAGCTGTTGCCCGGACTCAGATCGGTGATATACGGATTTAACTTTTTATTCGGCGTTCTGATCGCAATAGGACTCTGCGCGATCCTTCGTATACTTCGTCAGAAAAATATAATAAACAGACAGTACGTCAACGTTTTTTTGATGAAGCGTATAGGAGGCTTCTTCTTTGACATTATGGTAGTTGC
>JAZRBK010000318.1:0-4006 GCA_045635025.1 Candidatus Scatosoma sp. | reverse complement strand
ATTCTACCATTGAACTACACCCGCATTTATCTTATTTCCACGCCACACAAACAACGCTTGTATATGATAGCATTATTCAAAAAAATTGTCAAACATTTTTCGCGTATTTTTGCAAAAAAGTTTAAAAAATTATTTCAATGGAAAAGATTTTACTTTTTTTAGCGTTTTCTCGAAGAAAAATCTTATATAAAGTTGACTGCCCGAGGAAAAAGTATTATAATAACCCTATGAAGATATACAAAGCGGAAAACTTAATCAAGACCCCGTTAAGCTTCAACCTCTTCAAAACGATAGCTCGTAACGAAGAGTTGCACACGCACGATTTTGTGGAAATCGTATACATAGCAGACGGGTTCGGAACGGAACGGGTAGGGAATAGTTCGTATTCCGTAAAGCGCGGCGACCTTTTGTTTATCGGTTGCGGGAATACGCACGCGTTCGTTTCCGATAAGGGGCTTACGTATTATAATATAGCTTTCTCGGCCGAGGTAATTTTGAAGCATATCGAGAACAAAAGCGAGGCGGTAAATCTTTTATCCTTAGCTGCTTGGGAGGAGTTGCGTCGTGAGGACAATCAAATGGAATTGCTCCATTTCGAGGGCAAAGCGCGCGCAGAAGTGGAAGGGATACTCGAAGATATGTTAGAGGAATACAAAAACGCGTTGCCCGAGCGTATAGCCGTACTCGAAAGTTATATGACGATATTGCTTGCGAAAATCCTAAGAGCGGCGCATTCGCTCAGAGGGGAAACGGGTTTTGACGGGATTTGGAGTGCGGTTTCTGACTTTATCGACTCGAATATTCAAGAAAAACTGACGTTATTTTCCATAGCGCAGAAATATTTTTATAATTCCTCTTATTTTAGCCGTGCGTTTAAGCAGAAGTTCGGTTGTTCGTTGGTGGAGTACATCGCGCGTGAGCGCGTAAAAAAAGCGGAAGAATTATTGCGCACGACGACGGAATCAGTAGAAAGCATAGCGCTTGCCTGCGGTTTTGGGGATAGAACCTCGCTTTATCGTGCGTTTGAAAAGAACTACGGTTGTCTGCCGACGGAATATCGACGGGTAAAAGGTAAAAAAACGCACAAATAGGTAAAATAATAGTATTGAAACAGAACTCCCTTTATGGTATAATATTCAAAAACCGAAAGGGGGTTTCATTTTATGAAATTAAACTGGAAGAGCTATGAAGATAAGGTGCGTGCTTGTTGGATTGGAAAGAATATCGGCGGAACGATGGGAGCGCCGTACGAAGGCAAGCGAGAGTTTCTCAATATCGAGGGTTTTTCAACGCAGAAAGGTCAAGTATTGCCTAACGACGATTTAGATTTGCAGCTTGCGTGGTTGCGTGCGGTGGAAAAATTAGGGCCGAAGAGCATTACGGCGCAAGTTTTAGGAGAACTGTGGCTTTTATATATTACGCCGCATTGGAATGAATACGGAATTGCAAAAACGAATATGCGGAAAGGTTTTTATCCTCCGCTCAGCGGCGAAATATTTACCACTTGGAAAGATTCGAACGGAGCGTGGATACGGACGGAGATTTGGGCATGTCTTGCGCCGACTGCCGTGGACGTGGCGACGGAATACGCGTATCGCGATGCGTGCGTGGACCACGGTACGAGCGGAGAAGGGACGGTTGCTGCGGTGTTTGTAGCGGCAATGGAAAGTGCGGCGTTTTTTGAGAGCGACCTTCGAAAACTTATCGAGGTTGGGCTTTCCCGTATTCCTTGTGATTCTCGTGTGGCGAGGAGTATACGTACGGTATTAGAGTGTTACGATAAGGGCGTGTCGTATGAGGAAGCTCGCGAAACGATATTGCGGCAAAATGCGGATATCGGTAACGGTTGGTTTGAAGCACCCTCGAACGTAGCGTATGTGGTGATAGGGCTCTTATACGGCGAGGGCGATTTTAAGAAGTCTATGATATACGCGATTAACTGTGGAGACGATACCGATTGTACGGCGGCGACGCTCGGGTCTATACTGGGCATCATCGGGGGAACGGCGGCGATACCGAGCGATTGGCGAGAACATATTGGAGACGATATCGTTACGATTTCGTTGGCGTCGGGGTCTTTGCGAGGGGTTCCCAAAACGTGCGAAGAGCTGACGGAGCGTGTAATCAAGCTTGCGCCGCGTATGTTGAGTGAAAATAATGCGAGCGTAGAATTGACGTGTGGGGAAACGGAAGTGCCGCAAGATTACGTAAAAGGTTTGCTTTCCGCGCAAGGCGTGTTGCGTCGGTTTAACGTGGAAAAATATTCGTATACAGTAGATTGCTTGCATACGAGGGCAACGGTAATTTTAGAGGAGGAGCCGAAGATAAAGCCTTTGCAGACGGTAAAGGTAAAGATACGGTTTGAGCAAAACACCGTACTCAATAACGGGGGCGGTGGGGATTCTGAATATTTCCTCCATTTGCGTTGGTGGTTACCCGACGGGTTTACCGTAAAAGGAGAACGTTGTGTTTTAATGCCGCACGCAACAGCGCATACACACCCCGTAGCGGAAACGGAAGTGGAGTTCACTGCACCTGAGGAACTTGAACCGTTAAACAGAATGGTGCTTGAAATCTCGTCAAGTGATAAAATGACTTTGGGGTACGTACCCATTAATCTTCTTGGATAAAAAGCATAAAAAACGTGTGTCTTGTAAAAATATCGTTCGCAAGACCGCGTTTTTTATTTTGCAAATTTAAAAAAATGTGCTATAATAGGAAACGTGAAAAGTGGAAAATGCCTATTCCGTTTCCGTAATGCTTTATCGCACGAGGAAAAAGGAAAAACCCGAGCGGAACAAAAGTATCCACAAATACACGTTCAATACCCCCAAAAGCGGCATAACGACCATCAGTAAAAGCTCCGTACGCTTGAACTTGAAAACGAACATACATACGTAGATAGCGATTGCGCCGCCGAGCGCTCCCGTAATCAGCAGTTTGCCAAGCGTTTTCTGCGGTGATTTGGTACAAGGAGTAGAATTGGCGGAATCGACGGAATGGGCGGGAGTACAGGTGTTGGCGGAGGTATCGGTTTGCGGTGCGGGCTCCGCATTGCTATCGGTGGCTTGGGAATCGTGCGAATTGGGCGTGAGAGCGTGCTGAGCAAGGGGGCTTGCCTGACGATAGGCTTCCGCTTCGCGTTCTTTATCCCGTAACGATTTTACGAGAATAAACGCATAGAAATTGATGGCTAAAATATAAGCGACGAGCAGGATATATAAAATAATCATATCCATAGTTTATCCAAAAATAAGCAAAAAATAACAAGAGGTGTATACATTATGAAAAAAAGAGCACTTGTAAGCGTGTCCGATAAAACGGGCATAGTGGAGTTCTGTAAAAGACTAATCGCCTGCGATTTCGAGATTATCTCGACGGGCGGTACGGCGAAAGCCCTCAAAGAAGCGGGGCTTCCCGTTATCGGTATCAGCGAGTTGACGGGTTTCCCCGAATGCTTGGACGGGCGTGTAAAAACGTTGCACCCGATTGTCCACGCAGGGCTTTTGGCGATGCGCTCTAATCCCGAGCATATGGAACAACTTGAAAGGCTCAACATCAATACGATTGACGTCGTTGCCGTAAACCTTTATCCGTTTAAGGCGACCATTTCCAAGCCCGGCGTAGCGTTTGAAGATGCGGTGGAAAACATTGACATTGGCGGTCCTACCATGCTCCGCGCGGCAGCGAAAAACTACCAAGACGTTGCGGTAGTGGTAGATCCCAAAGATTATGAAAGAGTGCTTAGCGAGTTGGAAGCAGGCGAAATCACGTTGGATACCAAGAAATATTTGCAATATAAAGTATTCGCGCACACGGCTGTGTACGATAGCATGATTTCCAACTATTTAGCACAGCAACTTGATATTCGTTTCCCCGACAGTATTACGTTCGCATACGAAAAGACGCAGGATATGCGCTATGGCGAAAATCCTCATCAAGGTGCGTCTTATTACAGTGAGGAATTTATCCGTGCGGGCTCTCTTTCCAAAGCGAAACAGCTTTG
>JAZRBK010000317.1:0-8270 GCA_045635025.1 Candidatus Scatosoma sp. | reverse complement strand
GACGTGCTGGATATGACGGTGGAGGAGGCTTGCGAGTTCTTCCAGCCGATTCCTACTATATATAATAAGATAAAAACGCTACAAGAGGTGGGGCTTGGGTATATCAAGCTTGGACAGAGTTCTACGACTTTGTCGGGCGGCGAAGCGCAGCGGGTAAAACTTGCGACGGAACTTTCTAAACGTTCGACGGGAAAAACGCTGTATATCTTGGACGAGCCGACGCCGGGTTTGCATAGTTATGACGTAGATAAGCTTATCAAGATTTTGTTAAAACTCCGCGAGGGGGGCAATACCGTGCTCGTTATCGAGCATAACTTGGACGTTATCAAGACGGCGGATTATATCCTCGATTTAGGGCCTGAGGGGGGCGACGGCGGCGGCGAAATCGTGTGCGAGGGCTCGCCCGAAGAGGTCGCAAACCACCCCACGAGCTACACGGGTAAGTTTTTGAAAAAGGTTTTAGAATAAGAATATTCGGTTATCAAAGAACGCCTAAGCGGGCGAGCGGAAACGCGCGATTCCCGTTAAAGGCGTTCTTTTTTTGCGCTATGTGCATATATATAATGTAAGCGGTGTTTCGCGTTAGCGCTAAGCTACCGTAGAAAAGATTTTCTTTTATCAAGTAAAAACACGCTCTGAATAAAATCGCTTTTTTGGGAATTGTTGGCAACGTTTTTCGCCTTAGGACGTGGTGAGTGCTTTATTTTCCTTGCAAAGACGCAATTTTTCACAAGAGTAAGCCATTCAATTGTGAAAGTTTTGTAAAAAACAAGGGAAAAATGTTAGAAAAACGTCATAAAAATGCTTGACATATAAAAGAAAATCTTATATAATCATAAATGTTAATGTATAAATACATTGGCAAAATATTAAAGGAGGAGTTTCATTATGGCTATTGCAGGATTGGTGTTGGGTATCGTTGCTATCGCAGCAGGTTGGTTCGGCTGGTTCTCTCTCATCACGTTGCCCGTTGCTATCGTTGCTCTTGTTCTCTCTTGTGTAGGTGGCAAGAAGGCGAAAGCTGCTGGTAAGAAGAGCGGCGTTGCTACGGCAGGCGTTGTTATCGGTATCATTGCAGTTGTTCTTAACGGGATTTGGTTCTTCTCGTGTGGCCTTTGCGCGCTTTGCGCAATGTGCGGTGCTGCAGCGCTCTAATAAGAACGAAAAGTTAAGAGGCTCGCGTTTGTGGTAATCCATAAATCCGAGCTTCTTTTCTTTAACGCCACAAAACTTTGAAACTCTAAAAAGGAAAAATTGCAATGAGTATTACGATTTTGGGAAAAGATATTCCCCTTTATGGTCTGTTATTCTTCACGGGTATCGGTATCGCAGCCGCGATTGCAGGAGCGTTCTTGATTAAAAGAAGAAATATCGAGGGTTGGGACTTCGTTTGTGCCGCTGTTTTTGCGTTAATCGGTGCGGTTATCGGTGCAAAACTGTTGGCACTCATCGTTTCGTGGGAACTCGTTATTCAAGTAATGAAACTTGACGGGTATACCCTGTACGAAAAAATCGACGCTTTAATGAAAAACGGTTTCGTGTTCTACGGTGGTCTTATCGGTGGTATTCTCGGCTTTAAGGTTTACGGTTGGATATATAAGACGAAAATGTCGAGCTTCTTCGACGTCGGTGCAACCGTATTGCCGCTCGGCCACGCATTTGGACGGGTGGGTTGTTTCCTTTCGGGGTGTTGCTATGGTGTAGAACACCACGGTTGGTTCTCTTACGTGTATACGGAGAGTACGATAGCGGAAGGGGCGGTCGTACCTCTTGGCGTACCCTTGTTCCCCGTGCAGTTGGTAGAAGCGGCGTGTTTGCTCGTGTTGTTCGCAGGGCTTATGGTGCTCTTTTTCAAGAACAAGAAGAAAACGCCTTGGTTGCAAACGCTTGCGTATGCGTGCTCGTATGCGGTGGTGCGTTTTGTGTTGGAGTTCTTCCGCGGGGATAAAGAACGCGGCGGTTTCCTCGGCATTTCCACTTCGCAATGGATTAGTATTTTGCTCGTCGTCGGCAGTGCGCTCTTGATTGTGTATCTCACCGTTTGGCAAAAGAGAAAAGAGGCAAAGGCTTGCGAGTGCGAAAAGGCGGACGGTAGCGAGGATTGCACGGCTTGCGAAAACGGCGAATCGGTAACGGAAAATACGGCGGAATCCGTATCTGCGTGCGAATGTTCCTGTGCGAGCGCAGAAACGCCCGTGGAAGAGGAAACGGTTGACAAGACGGATACCGAATAAATAAAATAAAATGAATAAAAAATGCGTTCCCGCGGGAGCGCATTTTTTTGTGCGTTGGATTAAGTTATTATCTTCTTCTGCCGATAAGATAATCAATCGTGCAATCAAAGAAATCGGCAAGCTGTTTCAAGGTCTCTACCGACGGTTGACTTTTTCCGCTAACCCATTTATACAAAACCGAACCCGAAACAGGCAGTTCCCGTTTCAAGCGTTCTTGCGAGATTTTATGCGCGCTTAACAAAAAGCGAAGCCTTTCGTGAAAGGGAAGCAAAGGGTGCAAGCTTTCTTCGGTAGGGATTTCTTCCCTGCCCAATAAATAGTCCGCAGAACAATGAAAATAATACAAGAGCTTTTCCAAACTCTCAAAGCGCGGGTCGTGCTTGTCGTTGAGAAGATTGGAAATGGTAGAATGTTGCAGCCCGATTGCTTCGGCTAACGCCGTTTCAGTCAATTCCCTATCTTGCATATATTCTTTTAATACTTCCGATAATTTCGACATTTTTCACCAAACAAAGACATACTTCTACTTTTTATCCTACTCTCTTTACTGACAAAATGCTTGCTTTGTCAGTAAAGAGAGTGGTATAATATAGGTACGATATATCGAAAGAAAAAAGTAAGGAGGTAAACACAAATGAAAATCGCAAGAAAAGATTTATTGGCTCAGATACAAATGCTCTTAAAAGATGAATTCGTAGCTAAAATTACGGAAACTGACGAATTTTTAACATTGCAATTTGCGAATGGACAAAACTTTACGGTACGCATCGAAGAGAAATAGAGAACTCTTTTCCAAGTCAAAGCCGCTCTTCTATTATGTGTAGAAGGGCGGCTATATTTTTACAGTTTTTTAATTTTCACGTTTCCGCAGAGCACGTCGGAATAGGAATAAGAAGTTTTTCCTAAAAAGTCTTTATCGTCGGGTTTCACGGTAAAGAGGGCGGGATAAATCCCCGAGAGAGTGCCCAAGTAATCGAGCGTTTTATTTCTGCCCAAGTTTACCCGCACGGCTACCCGTTGCAAAGCGTAGCTTTCCACCATTTTTTTTACGTCTTTGATATTTTTCGTCGGCTTAATCATACGGAGAGTATGCCCGATTTTTCCCTGCTTTATGCCTTAAAAATAGTAAATAATGTCAGAAAAACGGCTATACCTTGGCAAGGATTTGCGGGCTAACGTTCTATTTCCTTTTTATTTTGCATACGATAAAAGGCAATCAAAATAGCAAGGGAGTGATAATCGTCTATGAAACCAGATTTTGAAACTTACCGTTATACGGGGGAAGTATGTCGGCTGAAAAGCCAATCTATCGTGGAGTGCCGCTTACCGGGCAGCGAAATCGGCGCGATTTTAGCCGTGCAAGCAAACGTCGTTAGCGGCGAATGCGGCTGTGCGGACGGAGAAGTTCGTTACGGGGGGAAGGTGCTTTTATGTATCGTCTACGAGGATGCGGACAGAAAAGTATGCCGTATGGAACGCGGTGCAGAGTTCTTCCACAAAGCGGAGGGCGGCGACGTATCCCCCGCTTGCTTTGCCAAAGCGTTGTTATCGGTGGATAGAATTACCCACCGCCGCGAGGGGTCGGGATTGTATATTTCCGTCGTGGTGGGCGCGGATTTGCCCGTATACGGCGGGAAACAGATAGAGTATCTTTGCGGCGGCGAGGACGTGTATACGAAAACGGAAAAAATCAACGTCTGTAAAACGGTTTGCGTGTCGGGTGAAACGGAAGCCGAAGACGAGTTCGACGCCGATTATATGGGGGATATTCTTCTGCATAGCGAAAACGTCGTCGTAACGAGCGTTGCTTGCGGCGGTGGCGAGCTCGCCATCGAAGGGGAACTTTCGCTCAACGTATGCGTTTTGAAAGGGGATGCAGAGCTTTGTTCTTACGAACGGCTCTTGCCTGTCCGTATGGTCGTGCCTGCGGAAGAAGCGTACGGGGACGTTTCCGCGAGCGCGCGGGTGCGGGTTTCTTCTGCGCAGCTTGACGCGACGGTAGACGAAGAGAAAGGGAAGAGCAAAATCCTCTTTACCTATACCCTTGCCGCCGATTGTTTCCTTTCCACGAGCGAGGAAATCGAAGTCGCTTGCGATGCGTTCTCGACGGGGTGCGAACTTTCCTTTGAAAAACAAAAGGACGGGGGCAGGTATTTGACGAGTACGGTTAAATGTACCGAACGGATAGGCGGAGAAGCCGCGCTTTCACCCGCTATCGACGGAGAATATACCCTCCAAGCCGCTTTGCTTCCGCGCGGAGAAATCGTCTGCAAAAAGGGCGAACGCGGCAACGAAGCGGAGGGGGTTGTAACGGCGGAAGTGCTTCTCGTGGGTGCGGACGGCGGGCATAAAACGTGTACGCTTTCTTTACCGTTCGTGTTCCCTGTGAACGTAGAGGGGGAAGAGATAGAGGCGGACTGTATCGTCAGCGGGCTCAACTTGCGTAGAAGAAACGGCGGGGAAGTGGAGGCGGAAGCTACGCTCAAAATCTGTCTGCGCGCATATAATCGCTCGGATTGGGAATATATCCGCGAGGTACACGAAGGGGAGGCTACGTGTGAATCGGACGCGGCGATTTCTATCTTTTTGCCCCGCGCGGGCGAGGATTTGTGGCAGGTAGCGAAACGGCTTTCGCGCGCGCCCGAGGAACTCAAAAAGAGCAATCCCGACCTCGTATTTCCCGTGAAAGAGGGAGAACGGATATTCGTGTATCGGCAAATTAAGTAATTTTTCGCAAATACCGCGCGAAAACGTCGATATTTTATTGATATTTTGCGGAAAATATGCTACAATAAAATCGGAAGAACCAAAACGGCGGGGGATTTCCTCGCCGTCTTTTGAAAGTATGGACAAGCGACGAAAAGAACGGGGTGTAAATACGAATGAATCGGGTAAAAATCAAAGCGTATGCAAAAATCAATCTCACCCTTGAAATCTTCGGGCGCGAGGGGGAATATCACCTGCTCGACTCCCTCGTGGCGAGCGTGGATATCTACGACGTTATCGTGCTTAAAAAGCGCAAAGATTCTCTTTCCTCCGTGCGAATGCACGGGCAGGGGAGTGAGGGCATTCCGCCCGAGAAGAACAACGCGCTCAAAGCCGCCGAGGCGTTTTCGAAAAGGTTCGGCGTAAACGGTGTGGACGTAACCGTGTATAAAAATATTCCTATCGGTGCGGGCTTGGGCGGCTCTTCTGCGGACGTGAGCGGCGTGTTAAGCGGTATGGCGAAGCTATATAAAATAGAGGATAAGGCGGAAATAGAATCGCTTGCGGAAACGCTGGGCAGCGACGTGAAGTATATGCTCGACGGCGGGTTCGTGCGTATGCAAGGCAGGGGCGAACGCTTGACGAAAACGAAGATTGCCGAGCGGTTAAACTTGCTTTTACTCTGTCCGAAAAGCTCGGTCAATACAGGGGCGTGTTATCAAAAATACGACGGGTTAAATATCCCGTTTACGACGGGGGAATACACGGAAAACTGTCTTTCCGCTTTGGAACGAAATAACCAAACAGAGGGGGGCAGGTATCTAACGAACGCGTTATTTGCGGCGGCTACGGTGCTGAATACGGACGTACAAAAGGCATACGATGCGCTTTTGGAACTTTCGCCGCTCGGCGTAGCGATGACGGGGAGCGGCAGCGCGGTGTTCGCGATTTTTGAAACGCAGGAACTTTGCGAG
Organism: Candidatus Scatosoma sp.; assembly: GCA_045635025.1. Lineage (GTDB taxonomy): Bacteria > Bacillota > Clostridia > Christensenellales > Borkfalkiaceae > Scatosoma. The sequence continues at coordinate 2,356 of JAZRBK010000317.1, read as the reverse complement.
TGGGCGAAGAGCAGATACAAAGGCAAAGCCCGCGCGTACGTAACGCGGACAATCCTGCCTAAGGACGAAGAAAAGAAGATTTGGAAAAATCCTTTTTCGCTTTCGCGAGGAGAAAAAGAGCTTTTGGAAAGCGAAGAATAAAAAACGAAAAATAAAAACGGTACAAAAAACATTTTGACGAGGTAAACGGGAATGGAAGAAAGAATTATCGACGACGAATACGGCAGAGGCGTGCGTTTGAAAAAGACGAAAGACGGCTACGTAGACGTAACGGACGAGCTTGCGGAGGACACGCAAGCTTTGGAAACGGACGAGTTGCAAGAGGAGGTAGGCTACGACGAGGGCGAGGAAATCGCGTTCGAGTTTCCTACGTTCGAGGGGGAGGACGACGAAGAACTGGTAGGGCTTACCCCCGAAGAGGTGGAAGAGCTCAAACGCCAAAGAGAAGAGGCGGCGGCAAAGCGCAAGGCCGATTACGAGCAAGCCTGCAAAGAGGGGCGCGAACTGCTCGAATCGGGCAGTTTTAAGGCGGCGGAATTGAAGTTTGAAAAGGCGCTCCTTTTAGACGACGAGGCGACGGAAGCTTCGGTGGGGTATTGGCGGGCAAAGACGACGGACTTTACCGAGCCCGACACGCTCGTAAGCGAGTACACCGACGCGGGTATTGAAAATATGGAATACGATTTGGGTTACGAAGCGGTCGAGATTTTGAAAAAGGACTATAAACAGGTCTTTGAAAAGCGCTTGGAAGAGCTGACGGAAGAGGAAAAACCGCTCGTCGTCGAGGTGGAGGAAAAGCAGGCGCGGCGCAGAGCGATTCTCTCCGCGCGTATCAAGCGTTCCACCCTCGTATTTTTGGCGGTAGCCATGCCCACGGCGGCGCTTTTGACGTTTGCAATTATCGTGGGATTGAAAATCTTCTCCACGTCGGGCAACGAATACGTAACGCCGACGATACTGCTTGCAGCGGGATTTTTCGTGTTCTTTATCGCGTTTTTGTTCGTTACGAACAAGTGGATTAACGATTTGAGAATGCGGCGCGCAAACGAGCGGCTCTCTTCCACCGCGGACGGGAAACGGCTTGTGGAAATCCGCGAATATAAAGAACTTTACGCCTACCTTGCAGGCGTAGACGGCGAAGCGGAAGAAACCGACGAAGAAGAAACGGAAGAATAAAATAAAAAAGATTTTCACGCAGAGAACGGAGAAAGGAAAGCTCCGTTCTTTTCTTGTCTTTGCAGGTTTTAACGCTTGGAATAACCCGTTGTTTTACGCACTTTACCCCGCCTTGCTCATATACGGGCGTTTTTGTTCATATACTAAACATATACGGCAACGGTATACGGCTACGGGACGAAAAGAAAAAGGAGCAAGGGAAATGCGGTTATACGAGGAAATCTTTTTACGGGCAGAGGGAGCAGCGGGGGCGAAATGCCTTATCGTGCCTTGCGGCGGCGGATATTTCGAGGGTGTGAAATCGGTGGGAGAGTTTTCTCCTAATCAAATCGAGCTGTTTTTCCGCACGTACGGTGCGCTCGTGGAGGGGGAAGACCTGCTCATTAGAAAATACTGCGACGGGGATTTGGAGATTAGCGGAAAAATCCTTTCCGTCCGCTTTTTAGGCGCAGGCGGGAGCGAGCAACAATGAGTGTATTTTCGCGGCGGCGACGGTTATTGATAGAGGGGGTTATGCCCGAACGCACCCTTTTACGGCTCAAACGGGCGGGTGTAGACGTATATAATGCCAAAAAAACGCAAAAAAATCACTTACTTTTCACCGTAAACGCAAAAGATGCCCAAAAAGTTTTTGCAATTTATCCAAAGGTGTGCTATAATGGAAAAGGGAACTCTGCGTACGTAGTACGCGACCTCGGCGCGGTCGGGGTAGCCAAACCCTTGGAATGGGCGAAAAAACGGGTGGGCTTTTTACTTGGCACAATGCTGTTTTGTATAGCGACGCTCTACGCGGATTCGTACGTATTCGGTATAGAGTTTCAGGGAACGGAAGCGTATAAGCGGGAGGCTTGCGCGCTCTTGGAAGAGTACGGTATCAAGCCGTTTGCCCGTTACGGGCAAGGGAGCGAGGATATTGTTTGTGCGAGATTGCTAGCGCTCGACGGCGTGGAGTATTGTTCGGTGAAAAAGGACGGGCTGCGGGTGGTTGTGGAAATGCGTCTTTCTCCCTTTGCCAAACGTCGGGAAGAAACGGGAGATATGCACGCAAAACACAGCGGCGTATTGCTTGCGATAACCGCGCTCAAAGGTACGCCCCTGAAAAAAGCGGGGGATACGGTTACGCTTGGCGAACCGCTCGTGGGCGGATACTTTCTCACCGATAGCGGCGAGGGAAAAAGGG
>JAZRBK010000316.1:0-2813 GCA_045635025.1 Candidatus Scatosoma sp. | reverse complement strand
GTTCCTTTTACCCCTTTTGTTCCTTTTACCCCTTTTGCCCCTTTTGCCCTTTTTATCAAAAAAACTTACTTTTGAAAAAAATTGATTATGAAAAGCGGGGCAACGAAAACGTCGCCCCGCTTTTCATTTTTGAATAAAATTATTTTTAGTCTGCTTTATTTTCAACTTTGAAAAATTACATTAAAAGTGCCGCCGCACCCAAAAGCCCTGCGCTGTTGCCGAGTTCCGCAATCAAAATCTTAACCTGCGGCCCGAGCTCACCCGCGAACAAATCACGGTCCAAAAGCGCTTGTAACGGTTTGATTAAAGCATCGCCTTGCGCGCATACGCCGCCGCCCAAAATGACGACTTCGGGACGGAAGATATTGGAAAAATTGACAATTCCCTCCGAGAGCATTTCAATATAATTATCCACGACCGCCGCCGCATATTCGTCGCTATCCTTATAATCGAACGCCGTTTTGCCCGTTACGTTATCAAGCGAACCGATTTCCCACATTTTACTGTCTTTATGCGCCTGCATAGCACGCTTGGTGTCGCGAATGAGAGCGCTCGCCGAAGCGTATGCTTCCAAACAGCCTTTACGCCCGCAAGTGCATTGTTCGCCGCCCCGAACGAGAATGGAATGTCCGAGTTCCGCGCCCGCCGACTTGTTGCCCTCGATAAGTCTGCCGTCCATAACGATTCCGCCGCCTACGCCCGTGCCGAGCGTGAGCATAATCGCGTGTTCGTACTTTCTCGCAACCCCAAACTTCACCTCGCCAAGCGCCGCTACGTTCGCATCGTTGGCAATCGAAACTTTCAAACCCGTCAAAGCGGAAAGCTCTTTCGCGATAGAGAACTCTTTCCAGTTCAAGTTGTTCGAATAGAGCACTACGCCCGTTTTACTGTCAATCATACCGGGCACGCCCATACCAATACCTTCGATTTGCAGCTTTTCAAGCCCCGCCGCAGCGATAACCTTTTCTGCGAGCGCCGCGATATTTTGTACGACGGCATTCGCGCCCTTTTCCCGCTCGGTGGGGAGCTTATCTTGACAGAGAATATTCCCCTCGCTATCCACGATACCGCCCTTGATGAACGTTCCGCCAAGGTCGATACCTACGTAATATTTCTTTTCCATATTTATACCTCTACTATTATTTTCTTTCTTTTTAGCCGCCTATCCGTATTGCTCCCGCAAGCAATGCAACCAAACCGCTCTGCAAAAATAGTTCTCGCGACTTACGCGGTTACAAATCAGCGGTTACAAGTCAGCGATTACAAATCAAACGCAATCGCGGTAATATCGTCGTTGAACTTACCCCCGCTAAACACGGTGAGCGCGGTTTTGAGCTTGCCGATAAAATCCTCTGCGGAAAGACTTTGCATAAGCACGCTCTCCGCGCGTTCAATGCCGAACTGTTCGCCTTTTGCGTTGACACATTCGGTTACGCCGTCCGTCAAGAGCACAAGCAAATCCCCCTTTTCAAAGGGCAGTTCGTTCTCGCGGTAGACAAAATCGGGCATCCACGTAGAAATGGGGGGCGCGGGCGATTCGATTTCGTTAATCCCGAGCGAGTTTTTCAAAAGAATGGGTGCGTTATGCCCCGCCACCGCGTATTTAAGCGTACCGCTTGCCCTGTCGATTCGCACGGCGGCTACCGTGATATACGAGCGTTCGTCTTGGTTGAGTTCGTTAAACTTTACGTTGAGCGCAGAAAGCGCTTTTGCGAGATTTTCCTGCTTCCTATCGAACCCCGCTTTCACGAACGCCGAGAGCATACCCGCCGAAATCCCTTTCCCCGAAACGTCGGCAAGCACGCCGTACGTCTGTCCGTTTAATTCGTACACGTCGGGCAAATCGCCGCCGATACCAAGGCAGGGAATATACATATACGAATAAGGAACGCCGCCCATACTCTTCCCCGCAGGCAAAAGCCGTTGCTGCATACGTTGTGCCGAGAGCATTTCCCGCTCGATTTCCGAGCTGTACGTACCGTCGGTTAAGCCTAAAAACAGTTTCCCCTTTTTCTCTAAGGGCAGTATGCGTATCCGCACCGAGATTTTATCCGTATGTCCCGAGCGCTTCACGCTCGTATGCACCGTTTCCGTCTGTTCGGCGCCCGTAGCTACCGCCGAGCGCATTACCCGTAAAAACGCGCAATATCCGCAAGCTTTGCCCTCGCCGCATTGTCCGTTTTCTCCGCAAGCAAGCACCTGCGCGAGCGCGCCTTGCGGTTTTGCCGTATCCGAAAAAGAACGCCGAAACGCCGCGTTGGTAAAGCGTACCCGCAGCTTGTCATCGAACACGAACACCCCTTCGGGCAGTCCGTCTAATACTTTTTTATACGTACTCGTCAACATTCCTTTTCCTTAAAATACCAAATCTTATATGCAAACCCGTAAAGTTTTACGGCATATTTTTTACCGAAATCAATTTGCCTGTATTACCGATAAAAACGCAAGCCCTTTCCTACGGATACGTTTAGCGTTAAATCGGTGTATAATTCCCCGTCGAGCTGTACCGCACAAGGTTTTTGCGGCAGGATTTTCAGCTTTTCGCAAAGGAAGTGCGTAGCCGTGGGATATTCGAGTATTTTCCCTTTCATCAGTTGCATAAACGCTTTTATGAGTTTCATTTTTCCGTCGATAAAGTCCACGATAACGGCGTTCAGCTTTCCGTCGGAAATCTCCGCGGGCGGACATATCCGAACCCCACCCCCAAAACGGTCGCCGTTGCAAGCCGCCGCTAAAAGCGCAAGGTGTTCTTCTATCCTGCCCTCGCTTTCGATTTGAACTTTCGCGCCCTTATAGGCAAAAACGCTATGCAC
>JAZRBK010000315.1:0-19825 GCA_045635025.1 Candidatus Scatosoma sp. | reverse complement strand
ATGACAGCTTATTGTATATGTTAGACGGAATCGATTGGGAAGAGACTGATCATTACAATAAAGCAAACAACTGGTTCATGGAAAATCCCGATAAGTCTTTGTTTACAATTCGATATCAAGCGGCAGGTACATATTCTACGTACGAAGCAGAAGTTCCTATCTACTTGAATTCGGCGGCTCTTAATGTAATTGTATCGAGCATTACATTAAATCAGACAAATATCGTAATTTAAGGAGATAATATGCAGGAAAGGGATAATAACACTTACATCATTCCAGCAAATTACACCGATTCAGGTAAATGGTTTGGCGGATTGATTTCGGCAAGAAATACGGTTGAATGCATCGTTTTAGTCTTAGGTCTGGGATATCTTGAATATGCATTTATCCCAATGACGGGAACAGTGAGAATCATTGTAATGATTTTAACGCTTTTACCGTTAGGTACGGTGGCTTTGATTGGTTTTGATGGGGATTCGCTTTGTCAGTACTTGATTCGAATAGGCAAATATCTGTTTCGACGTCGAAAAATACATTTTAGTAAGGCGGTGATGAAGAATGAGCAAAAGAAAACTTGAAACCGTTTTAGATTTTCTACCGATTAAAGATATTCGACACGGTATCATTGAAATGATGGACGGTCGATACTTAAAAATCCTGGAAATTGAGCCTATCAATTTCATGTTAAGATCGGAAGATGAACAGTATAATATCATTTCTACGTTTGCAAGTTGGCTGAAAATAGCTCCTATGCGTTTACAATTTAAAAGCATAACGAGAAAGGCCGATTCAGATCGCCATATATCGATATTAAAGGACGAACTTACCAAAGAGGAAAACGTACACTGCAAAAAGCTGGGAGATGATTACATAGGTCTTATCAAAGACGTAGGGAATAGGGAAGCGTTGACTAGAAGATTTTTTCTAATATTGGAATACGAATCCCCGCATCGGGCTTTTGATGATTTTGCTATGGTATATTCGGTTATGCAAACGGCAGAACAGAATGCAAGGGCGTATTTCTCACTATGTGGTAATTCAATTTTACAACCAAAAAACGAGGATGAAGCGACGGCGGAAATACTATATATGTATTTTAACCGTCGCTCTTGCGTTGAGGAGCCTTTTGCAGAGCGTGTGGAAAAAATTGTCTTAGATACCATGCGGGCGGAAGGAAAAGTGTTAGGACTTGATTCTGTACCCGCTATCCCCATTTCATCTTTTATTGCTCCGCGCGGCATTGACTTTACGTGCGCGAATTATTTCGTTATGGATGGATTATATTACGTTGTAATGTATATCAAAGCAGACGGATATCCAAGCTCTGTTCGGGCAGGTTGGATGTCGGCTATTATCAATGCAGGCGAAGGAATAGACGTGGACATACACATGCGGAAGGAAAATCGCAGTCAAGTGATTGATAAGGTGGCGCAACGCATTCGTTTGAATAGAACGAAAATGAATGGGATGCAAGATACAAGTACGGATTATGAAGAAGTAGCAAATTCTATTAATTCTGGTTATTACATCAAGAATGGATTGGCAAACAATAACGAAGACCTTTTTTATGTGTCTGTATTTATAACGGTTTCAGCTAAGACTTTAGACGAATTGAAATGGCGGAAACAGCAAATCACAGATATGTTAAAATCAGTAGACGTCCATATTTCCGATTCTCGTTTTGAGCAAGAAGCTGCATTTAAGTCCGTTATGCCGTTTTTGGACGTGGAAAAGACTTTGGAAAAGAAATCAAAAAGAAACGTATTGACAAGCGGCGCTGCCGCTTTTTATATGTTTACGAGTTATGAAATGTCTGATGATACGGGTGTGTTGCTTGGGGTGAATCAACATAATAATTCACTTTGCATTTTGGACTTGTTTAATACCAAAAAGAACAAAAATGCAAACTTAAACTTGATTGGAACAAGCGGCGCAGGAAAAACGTTTACCTTACAATTGCTTGCGTTGCGTATGCGAATGCGTGGCATACAATGCTTTACGATTTCGCCTATCAAAGGGCATGAGTTCGTCCGAGCGTGCAAACTAATCGGGGGAGAGTATATAAAAATTGCTCCTGGTTCGAAGCATTGCATTAATGTTATGGAGATTCGACCTACCATTTCGCCTGAAATGGAATTGTTGGACGGTGCAGAATATTTGCGTAACAATTCGATATTATCGGAAAAAATTCAGCAGTTGATGGTATTTTTTACTTTGTTGATTCCAGATATGTCCAACGAAGAAGAACAATTGCTGGATGAAGCGTTGGTGAAAACTTATGCAGAGTTTGGAATTACGCACGATAACAATTCAATCTATGAAGATTCTACACAAGCAAAGATGAAGCGAATGCCAATATTGGAGGATTTGTATAATCATCTAAAAAGCAACGCTGGAACACATCGGCTTTCGATTATCTTAAGTCGTTTTGTCACGGGTTCAGCACAATCTTTTAATCGGCAAACAAACGTGGATCTGTCTAATAAATATGTCGTACTGGATTTATCGGAATTAAAAGGAAAGCTGTTGCCTGTGGGAATGATGATTGCTCTTGATTACGTTTGGGACAATATTAAGGCGGATCGAACCAAAAAGAAAGCGGTTTTCATTGATGAGATTTGGCAATTGGTAGGTACGTCTGGGAACAAAAATGCCGCTGAGTTTTGTTTAACCATATTCAAAACAATTCGAGGATATGGCGGCGCGGCAATTGCTGCAACGCAGGATTTGTCAGATTTCTTTGGTTTGGATGAGGGCAGATACGGTCGAGCTATCATCAATAATAGTCAGAATAAAATCATTCTAAATCTTGAGTCCGACGAAGCGAAATACGTGCAAGATATCTTAAAATTAACAAAGACAGAAGTGAGCGCCATCACCCGTTTTTCTCGCGGTGAGGCGCTTATTTGTTCTAACAATAATAAGATTCCTGTTGTCATTAAAGCATCGGAAATAGAGAAAGAAATGATTACGACAGATCGTGCGGAGCTTGCTGCGATGCTTGCGCGAAAGAAAATAGAATAGTAAAAGGAGGATAGAATAATGCTTTTGCAAGAAGAGCGATATATCATTAAATGGCTGTCGCAGTATGGAGCGTTGACCAGAATGCAAGTCATTCGGTTGCTGCAAAAGCCGAATGCGACGGCTGAACGAATAATTAAAAACCTAAAAAAGCAGATGCGAATATCGGACGTCGGCGGAGGGTATTACTTGGGGATTGACTCACTATGCCAAGCTGATCGGCGGACGATACTCGCGGTTTGGGTACTGTTGAAATTTATAGACCAGGTGGATCCTATGGCACATTATCCCGCCGTATATCCATCTCAGTTGTTTTTCCTTAAAGAGAATATTGGATACGAAATTGTTGTGTTATATGAAGGGGAAGAGCATCTGCTTAAATTGCTTCAGCCTGAAGAGGACTTAAAATATATCATTGTGCTGCCGCACATCTCTATGGCTTCCAAGTTAAAGCTGCCCAAAGCGCCGTGCTTATTTGCTACGGTAGATTATCAAGGCGGGGATGAGCCGGCGGTAACTTTTTATTCGGAGGATATTTCAAATGATTGAGAAAGATGCTTTTATAGAAGATTTGGAAGCGATTGAACGAAAGTTGAAGTTTGTAACGCCAAGGCTGAAACTGCTTCGAATTGCATATGAAGGACGTAACGAGGCGCTGTATCCTGAAACGTTAAAGATACAAACAGCGTTGGAAAACGTTGCTGTTAAGGCGCGAAATTTGCCATATTTCACATGGAGAACAACGGCAAGAGACGACGTAAGAAAAGTGATGATGGAGACGATTCCGCATAAAATAGGCTTTACCAAAGAAGGGTGGTTTTCGGTTCGAATACCAATGCTTTTGCCTAAAAAAAATTCTGGTTCTACGGAATATATGAGGACGCTTATGTATTCAATCTTGGGGGAATTCTTCCAAGACAAAGAATGGGTGCGTTTTCCGCGCTCCGTCATTATTTACCGCCACGTCTATTCGGAAGAATATCCTAGCATTAGGAAACGCGATCACGACAACATAGAAGTCAATCAGGTGACAGATACGTTAGCGTTATTTTTGCTTGCGGACGACAATCCAAACGTATGCAATCATTACCATATGAGCGCTATTGGCAGTGAGAATCGGACAGAGGTTTACATCGTTCCACAGGTTGAATTTATCGAATGGTTAGAGAGAGAAGGGCAGATGCCGAAGGAGGGAATTGAGCTACATGAAACGCTACAATAAAGAGGCTGAAAGCAGGTGTAAAAATGCACTTAAAACAGCGAAAAAAAATTACACTAGGATAAAATCGCTGAAAAGCCTTTCAGTTAAAGCGATTCGGCGTGATTCAAGACCTCGAAGTTAGCCAAAGAGAGTTGTTATGATGGCTAACTTTCAATTTTGTTGGAGGTGTAAAATGGTGTCTATTCAAGTTGGAAATCATGCTTGGAATCTTATAGCTATAATAGCCATTTCAGGAGAGTTTCCAATGTCTTCTGTCCATTTGTTGGGGAATGAACGCGTATACAAAAGAAAGATTAGCCAACTTACAACTGTGCAGTCGTTTATCAATCTCGATACAGGTGAAAGTATGGTAACAAAAGTATTAACTATATCAGGGCGGGGACGGGATAAAACGATACGACTACATGGAAATGGACTTGAAATTCTTAAGTGGTTTGGGTTATATCAATTCTACAAGCAGATGTATTGCAAAAAAAACTTTTCAGGTGATCGTCCTCACAAAGAACGTAATCATCGAATTGCTGAAGTTTTTGCAATATGTATGCGTGCAGGAATAGGATTTCGTTTTGATACTTTGCCAATCCTACAAGCTCAAGCTCGATTGGAATTATTCCATCAGCAAACAGCTTTCTATAACTCATTGAGTTTAAAGCAATTACAGATTGGAGAACTGAATAAAATTCGATTTACAAGATTTGTGGGCGCGCTGTTTTCAAACAACACGTGTTATGCAGTCTATAATGCTCGCAATGCAGTTATGAAATGGAATGGTCGCGGTGAACTCAAAACGCAGGTCGGGTTAGGTGAAATTGTACGGATGAACGTCGGGGCTAACAGTGTCGAAAGTGCAATCTTATTCGCTAAATCAGATTGGATTGCATTAAACACAATTCTTGCTTCCGAGGATAAGGCTTCCAATGATTTCAGAATGGATAAGATTTATCAAAACATTTACTTCCTGTCATTGGACGAAAATGGAATGAGGATGGTTAGACTTTTTTTGATTCCAAACTGGCGGGAGAAACTTATGAATATGCTTTTCACGCATACCATGCGTATAAATGACTTGGCACCTTTTGAGTGCGATGCATTTATAAATGGAGTGTACGTCTTATCCTATCTTGACGGGAACATGGCAAGGCTAATACATTTCCATAGTGCAATGAAACTGATGAAGGTGAAGTATGAGATTCTATGCTTTCCTTTTCAGGTAGTATTTTTAAGAGAATATTTCGGAAAAGACGTTCCGTTAAAAACAATCGAATTATCTATTGTTGAAGACGCAATGGGCGTCGGGAGGTGGAATGAAAAAGAAAGTAAATAAACGGACGGTGTTAATCGTAATCCTTGGTATGTTTACGATTTTCGCCTTTTTTTATTTTGCAGGAATTTTTGGACAAATCTTTAGCAATTATTCCGAGTGGATGAATGGCAACGGTATGATTAGCGGTGAAACGATGAAATCAATTAGTTGGAACCCGTTTATTGCTGTACCGTTTGCGTTTACGGGAAATGGATTAAAAAGCATGTTATTGATAATTATCATTTCTGGAATTATCTTTGGCGTGTATACCATTTATAATCGGTTTGATAATAAGGACAAAGATTCTCGTGGTTTTACTAAAAGTCAATCAGGAGCTTACGGGACGGCTGACTTTATGACGGATAAAGAATTAAAAGGCGTCTTGGAAGTGACAACGATAGACAAAGCAGAAGGGACTATTTTAGGTGAACGTAACGGCAAGGCAATATGTATGCCCAAGAACACGAAACTGAATCGGCATATTGCTGTCTTCGGCGCATCAGGCACGATGAAGTCCCGTGCAGTCGTGCGCAATGCATTGTTTCAAGCATTAAAGAATAGCGAATCCATTATTGTTACGGATACAAAAGGTGAGTTGTATGCAGATACAGCTGAACTTTATCGCAAGAATGGATACGACGTAAAGGTATTCAATCTTGTTACGCCAATGCATAGCGATTCGTGGAATTGTATGTCAGACCTATGCGGTGATACCTTAATGGCGCAAGTTCTGACAAATGTTATCATAGGAAATACAAGCGCAGGCAAAGGCGATCACTTTTGGGATAACGGTGAAGGGAATCTTTTAAAAGCATTGGTATTATACGTGGATTTAGATAGGACCCGCAAACCAGAATCTAAAAACTTATCCGCCGTATATCAGCTGTTAACTGAAAACAGTGAGCGAAAGCTTACAGAACTCTTCAATAAGCTCTCAACGAATCATCCTGCACGTGCACCATATAGTTTATTTGCGCAAGCAAGTGATACCGTTCGCGCGGGGATAATTTTAGGCTTAGGTACAAGACTTCAGGTTTTACAAAATCAAGCCGTTCAAAGGATTACCTCAAGGTCGGATATAGACTTGACGGCGCCAGGTAAACATAAGTGCGCATATTACATCATAGTAAGCGATCAAGACGCAACGATGGCATTTTTGTCTTCGTTGTTTTTTTCATTCTTGTTCATAAAACTGACGCGGTATGCAGACGCGCAGCCGAACGCAAAATGCCAAGTACCTGTTAACCTGATCTTAGATGAGTTCAATAACATCGGTAAAATAGGCGGAGCAGAAGACGGTTCGGATTTTGCCCGCACCCTCAGTACTTGCCGCTCAAGAGATATTCGCGTTATGATTGCCGTACAAAGCTTAGGGCAACTACAGAATCGATATCCAAATAATCTCTGGGCGGAAATCGTAGGCAACTGTGATATTCAGTTAATGCTTGGTTGTACGGATGATTTAAGTGCAAAGTATTTTTCGGAACGCAGCGGTGAAATGAGTATTGAAGTAAACAGCACTATGACGACGCGGCGTACGCTCGCAATAGCTCAAATGATACCTCAATACCGATATACGCAGGGACAAGGACGACGTAAGGTTTTAACACCCGATGAAGTTCTTCGTATCCCGAATGAACAGATGCTATGCGTGATTCGCGGTTGCAACATACTCCTGTTGGATAAGCTGGATTATACAAAGCATCCCACGTCAAAGCTTATCCAAAAGATTTCTATATATGATTACAATCCAGAACTTTTAATAAGCGAAGAAGTCCAAACGGAGCCTGTATCAAATTCGGAAGACACGGAACCTTTAGAGATAAAGCAGCAAAACAAAGGTTTTAATAGCTTATATGAATCTTCATCTCCGCCTAGCGGCTTTTAAGGAGGTGGTGCAATATAAGAACTGTTAGCCTACGGCAGAAGACAAAGAGCAGGCGTTGGCGTATAATGTTAATTCTAAACGCTCTGATTTTGCTAGGAAGCATTTTCTGTTTCGTAGGGACTTATATGAATAATCAGGCAATCAATGTCGTAGCCGAAGATTTTACTTATCAAGAGATGAAGTCAACCGTGTTTCTTGAGCTTTCCAATGGGGAAACTGTCGAACTCGATTTTGGCAAATCTAGTGTAAAAGTGAAGGATTCCCATCTCTACGATGATAAAGATGAAATATTTGAAATTTTGCTTTTTATTCGTTCGTATACAACGGAACGTGATATTAACCTGCAAAGAACAAATACGAGCCTATATGGTGAATATCGATTGCATGCGATTTTGTATCAATGTGGCTACAAAGAAACCAGTACGAAAGACGTGGACCTTGAATACGTAAGCGATCCGCGTTGGTATGTAAATGTATGCAGTGCAATTATCGGCTGGCTTGGGATTTAAAGGGAATGCCATATAGGTTTAACGGGGACTATATGGTAGCCCATAATACAAGGGAGGTGACGGAAATGTAAATTGTAACGCGAACCATAGATGCTAATCTGCGTATTTATGGCGGTAATGGATAGCAGATAATAAAACGAGAAAGGGCATTTGTTGAGATGACAAGTGCCCTTAAATTTTTAAAGGAGGACTTGAAAATGACGAAAAAAGATGAAATGTCTATAGAAGATATGGTGGAACAGCAAGTGAATGCGCAAGAAAGCGTTGCGAAAACCGGGGAAACTCCGGGTGAAAATACTTCCCCCGGTGAAATTGAAACTGCCCCGGCGAAAAAAAGAGGTAGACCGAAAAAAAATCCTGTCACCACCCACGAGAGCTGCAATGGAAGCATAGAGACGAATGGTAAGAAAGGGATGCACATGTCCGTAATCTCAATTGATGGCAGTCGTACAGTGCAGACGGAGGCAGATAAAGCGAAAAACGACTTAATCGATTTAACGGTATCCCTTAAAACCGACAAAATCCTTTCGGGTACAATCCAGGGCGTTGAGCGAGGCTACGATGGTCAATACAATGCCGCCGCGGTAGTTTATCACGGTGTGTTTAAAGTTATTATACCGGCGGAGGATGCTGTTGAATTACCGGACGATTTGCGAGGGCAAGATCCGGAGGACGTATACTATTATCTTTTGAATAAGCGTCTTGGCTCGGAAGTCGATTTTATTGTTAATCGTATTTTTTACGATGATTGCACGGCATATGCCAGCCGTTTGGACGCTATGGTTGCAAAACGCAAGAAATATTATTACGGATTTGAGCGTAACGGCGGAACAATGATCGAAGCAGGCGTATGCGCAGAAGCAAGGGTTGTTTCTGTAATTCGGGCAGGAATCTTTGTTGACTTATTCGGCGTGGAAGCGTATATTCCGTTGAAAGAACTGAGTTATCAACGAATGCTCGACGCAACGAGCAGTTTTCAATCGGGGCAGCGTATATTGGTGAAAGTGCTCGAAGTCGATAAAACCGAAAAGAATAACATCCAAGTAACGGCTTCTGTAAAACAAGCCATGGAAAATCCTTATGCAAAAGCGCTGCGTCGATATACGGTTGGGAATCGCTATGTGGGGACCGTAAGCATGGTAGATACAAACGGGGTTTTCGTGTCACTTGACGGCGGTATTGATTGCCTTTGCAGTTATCCTAAGCGCGGTCGTCCGCCGAGAGGCGCACGCGTCACCGTAAGTATTCTCGGGATTAATCAAGAAACGAACCGAATTTGGGGCGCCATTACGCATACGGCAATTCCCCGATAAGCATCGGTTCATAGTATCTTTAATAAAGTAACAGAAAATTTAATAAGGAGAAGAAAGCATGACTATAAAAAATAGACAAAAAAAATTTATCATAACTTTGCTGCTGATTGTATTAGGATACTTAGGCATAGCAGCAAGTATATTTTTTTGTGCATTACGCGTAAATACAGCTTCGGCAGATACGGTATCGACATCGCCGTATTGTTTAACAAATGGTATAACGACCTCAGACGGCAAATCAAGTACTGGAAGTCCGAGCAACTTTGATGTTTATATGAAGTCGTCGCGAAGCAGCGGTTCTCAAACGATTAATAATGGTTATCTCTCGAATTGGTCACAATACTACGTTATGGTAGACGCGATAGACGTTACCGAGCATTTGAGATTGGACCTTTATAAGAGCGGTTCGTTGTATAAATCGATTGACGTATCAGGAGATGCGGATATCACAACGAACTTTGGTAGTTTGCCGAGCGGGAAGTATACGCTTAGATATGAATGTAGGTACAAGAAAAATATCTTCACGAGTAACGTATATTATATTTATGAATACGTTTTTGAAGTGGATGTAACAGATCCCACTTATAGCATAAGTGCAGGAACGGATGGTAGTTATTATACTAATAAAAACATCTATTATTCGGCGGATGATTTGCATTTTAGTCATATCCGATACAGACGAGGGACGGAAACCACATTTTCGTATTACTACGGCAACAGTTATAGTATCGCGGCAACAGAGGCGAATAATGGTTATTGGTATTTTTATGCGGTAGACACTCTTGGAAACTCGTCGCCGATTATTAGTCGATATCTTGATACGATTGCTCCCGTTGGTACGGTGACAAATCAAGATGAAGTTGTGATTGCAAATGGTAGCGCTACGAATACACAATTTATTTATTCAGCTTCTGACGCAAGAACAGTATCTTCAATCGAATATAAATCGCCTACGGTTACTACTTGGTCTGCATACCCTAGCAATGTATCAATTTTGAATTCGAATGGGTGGTATTATTTTCGCGCAATCGACGGTGCGGGGAATGTATCGGACGAATACCGCGTGTATTACGACACGACGAAGCCGCTCGGTGCAGTGTTTGATTCGGTAAGTGCAAAGGGTAGTGGCTCTGTTACGAATAAGGATTACGTGAAATATACGGCTTCCGATTCAGGTTCAGGTGTGGAATCTGTATACGTTAAAAAGCCTGGTTCAAGCGCATTTGTGTCCTATACGAATGGCAGTCAATTAACAACGGAAGGTACGTATTATTTCAAGGCTTATGATAAAGCAGGGAATATTACCTCTACGACTCATGAAATCACGCTGGATAAAACAGCTCCAGTTGGACAATTAAAGATAACTAACATAAATGTATCAAACAATAGTTATACCAATCAGTCGTTCACTTATACCGCAACGGACGCAGTTGGTGTGGCTATACTGCAAATGAAACGCCCGAACTCGTCGAGTTGGATAACCTATACAGCGGGAACGGCTATTACGGGAGCGGAAGGTTGGTACTCTTTCCGAGCAACGGACCTTGCTGGTAACGTATCAGGCGAAAGTAATATTTTTTATGATACTTCGAAGCCTACAGTTAGTCTTATTAAGGCAAGCAGCGGTGCAAGCGGACAGGTAGTAGAGAGCGGTTCGCGGGTAAACACGGAATGTATTAGAGCAACTGCAGTAGATATGGGTTCGGGAATTGCTTATATGCGCGTATGGGGGGATAATTATTCTTCTTACGCATCTTACGTGGCAGGTACAGAATTGACCAAGGAAGGAAGATATTATTTCGCGGCAATGAATAAAGCAGGGATTGTGTCGGATATATATGAAATCCTTTTGGATAAAACGCCAGCCGCTGGATACATTTACGCGGGTGAAAGTTATCCCACGAGCGATAGCTTAACGAATGCTGCATATATTTGTTACGAAGCTTTGGATTCGTATTCGGATGCGGTAATTTGCTATGTTAAAAAGCCGGGCTCGACTTCGTTTGAAGAATACACAGCATTGACTAAGCTCACCGAAGAAGGAGAATATCAGTTCTATTCGGTGGATGAGGCAGGCAATCGATCTGCAACTATGAAAATTACAGTGAACCGCAGTATTCCTACGGCACAGCTGTATGCGGATGGTGTTACGATTGCAAACGGCAGCTACACCAACAAACAGTATATCAAGTTTGTAAGCAACGGTACTTGTTACGTGAAAAAACCTGGCGCGACGAGTTTTATTTCCTACATTTCGGGAACTGAGTTTTATGAGGAAGGAAGATACGAGTTTTATGCTGAAAATGCAGCGGGTACGCAAACGGCGAGAAACGTCATTATCATCGATAGGGAACCTACGGTGGGTATGCTTTCGAGAGTGAACGGCGGGGAGAGCTGGTATAATTATCAATTGTCTTGGCTCAAATGGAATCCCGATGAGAATGCGCCTGTAACGAGAATTACCATCAACGGCTATAATTATGAGTTCGACTCGGTTATTTACACGTTGGAAGGTAAAGAGTACAAAGTGGTGGTGTATGATGCGGCAGGAAACGAATGGACGACGAGTTTCAAGGGCGGCAGAATAGACGTTCCAACCATAACTTTGCAAAAAGTGTATTGGGAGTATACGAATATTTTCACGAACGAAACCTATTCTTGCAATCAATACGAAACGGCGTTGAACAATGCCATGAGCAATCAAAGGGCTTTATGCGAGTTCAAGAGCTGGAACACGGAAACTTGGGATCAGGGTATTCCTATGGATACGAAGGATAGCGTGAATGCGAAAAACGGGACGTATTATTTGTATAAGAGCGAAGAAAACCCCAATATAAAGGTGGCGTATTTTACGGAGGAAAGATTGAATGAAGTTTGCAGAAAATATGCAAACGAAAACGTAAAGTCGTACTATTATTGGGAGAAAGAACCTGCGGAGTGTATGGGTACTAACTTGGACGCATATATCGGTCAGAATAAAATTGTCAGCACGGCCGTAGAGCTTCGCGAAGGCTTGATTTATACATTAGACGGCGTTAGGTATACGGAATTAACGATTACGAAACCTGGCGCGCATACCTTGCTTATTGAAGACGGCTATGGCGGGAGTGTGGAATATGAGATTTATATTTTGAACTCCGCGCCTACCCTCCAATACGCGCTTGGTGATAACTCCCCGACGAAAGCGGAATATGATAGAACGTACTATTTTAGGGATAGGGTGACGATTTCCGTGCCGTTTGAAGGGGACGAGCTTGCGATGTTCGTGGTCTACTATGAGAATGGCGACGAGGTCGGGTATTTTGATATGGGCGACACGTGTACGATTGAAGAAAGCGGTATTTATTCGGCTATGGCGGTAAATCATTTTGGCGAAACGAAAGAGTTTAAGTTCGTGGTATCCATGAATGCGCCTACGATTACGATGACGGAAAACACAGAAAAGAAAACGCTTAATATTGCGTTAGGGGAAAGCACGGATAAAGTCTCCCATATTTCTTTCTTGGAAATTTCCAAGAGCGACGATGGTGGTGAAACTTGGATTGCCTTGACGAAAGACGATTACGGCAAAGTGATTACGGTCGATACGTTGAACTATAATTTCCGTACGAGTGCTATGTATAGAGTAACGATAATGGATGAATTCCGTACTGGTATTGATGCCATTGTGCAGACGATTGAATACAAGCAACCTATTCCCGTAGGTACGCTTGCAGGCGTAGAAGATAAGGGTTATACGAATAAAACAGTAACCTTTACTTGGAAAGACGAGGCGGTTGTTAATCTTACCAAAGACGGTGTTGCGGTGGAATATAAATCAGGACAGAAATTGACGGCAAACGGCTCGTATGTGTTGACCTTCTCGAACTATGACGGCTACAGCAAGACGTACACTTTTGTAATTGATACGGTTGCGCCTATGGTAACGCTTGAAGGCGCAAAGAGCGGTGAGTTTGTTAACGCGGGCGTAAAAGCACATTTTGCGAAGGACGAAACGGCTCAAATTTTCAAAGACGGAAAGTTGCTTGGTTTGTACCTTGGTGGCTCGAATATCCAAGAAGACGGTGTATATCGCATTGTTGTAAAGGACAAGGCGTTGAATGAAACCGCTGTTACGTTTACCATTGATACGACGGTGGATTGGAGTATCAACATCAATGAAAAGGGCTTGTCCAACAGTGTGGTTGTTACGGCAGACGAGGACGTGGAAGTTATCTTGACGAAGGATGGCGCGGTTGTGGAATATACGCTCGGTGAAGCTATCACGGAAATCGGCGAATATTCGCTTGAAATCATCGACTCGCTTGGTAATACGGAAAGCAGAAACTTCTCGATTGTAACCCCGATTGTACGCGAATTTACGCATAATTTCGACGACGTGCCTGGGTTTGAAAAAGTGCTTGTGAACGGCGAAGACAAACGCTTGAATTATGGCACTCTTGAACTCTTTGTGGACGGCGTTTATGAAGTCGGCGTAGTGGTAAACGGCGAAACGTATACCTTCACGGTGACGGTGGATTCGACCTTGCCTGAAATCACGCTTGACGGCGTAGAAAACGGTGGCGCAACGAACGGTAACGTAACACTCGCAACGACGGAAGAAACGGCAACGCTTACGGTGTATTTGAACGGAGAAGAAATCGCTTATACCGCAGGCGACGAATTGACGGCAGAAGGCGAATACCGCGTGGTGGCAACTGACCTTGCGAACAATAGCGTGGAAGTGACCTTCAGCATTGATAAAACGGCTCCTGTATTGACTTTGACTGGCGTAGAAAACGTTGGAGTAACCAACGGTAACGTGGCAATTTCCGCAGTAGATTATGCGACGGTAGTTGTATATCTCAATGATGCTGAAATCGAATACACGCTTGGCGACGAGTTGGCGGAAGAAGGTGCGTATTTCGTTCAGGCTTGGGATGCGGTTGGCAACGTTTTGGACATGATGTTCGTAATTGATAAAACCGGTCCTGTTCTTACATTAAACGGCGTTGAAAAAGACGGAAAGACGAACTGTAACGTTCTTGTTGATGTAACTGATGATACTTCGACATTGAAAGTATATTTAAACGGTGAAGAAATCAATTATGAACATGGTAATGAATTAAAGTCGGAAGGCGTACACCTTATAACGGCGATAGATGCTCTTGGAAATATTACCGAAATTTCTTTTACCATCGATAAAACTGCACCGACAATCATTCTCAATGGGGTTGAAAATAAAGGGGCCACGAGAAAAACTGTGTCACTTGGTGAAAGCTCTGAAGAGGCAATGGTAACGGTATACTTTAACGATGAAGAAATTGCGTACAAACAGGGCGATAGTTTAACAAAAGTCGGTAAGTATCGAGTTGTCGTAACGGATTCTTCTAACAACGCCTCCGAATATACGTTTACAATTGAGAAGAAAGTAAGCAATGGTGAAATTGCTCTTATTGTTATCGGTTGTTTAGGTGTTGTTGGCGGCATTGTATTCTTCATTTTGAAGAAGCGCAAGATTATCTAATTGGGAGGTGATTTATGAAAAAAGTCAGTCCTGTGGAGCGCAAATTTCACAGAACTGATTTAAAATAAAAAAATGAAAAAAAGTTTGTTTTTTAAGAAAAAAAGCAGATTTTTTTTGGAAAAACCCTTGACAAACCGATATCCTTTTGATAGAATAAAGGCACAAAAGTTGAGAACTGTTCAGGCTCTCGATACGTCGTACGAATTCGCGGCGTTAATACTTATCCAAGAGGTTAAGGAATCGATGACGGACTTAGCGTAGTGAGCGGTCCACAATAACAAGCTCAACTATATAAATTAATGCCGAACGGCTGTTAATATTACAGAGTCCAAGTGGAAGGACTTAATTCCACAAGGAGTGTAGTATTGCGGCCGTTCGGCGTTTTTATTTGCAAAGGGATTAGGTATGAAAAGAAAGAAAAACACAAACGACTTACTTAAATGTAAGTGTCCGTATTGCGGCTCAACGATAACATATCGTAGCGCAGATGGAATCTATAAAGATAACAGTAAACGAACAATGTTATACGTATGTACCAATTATCCGGTTTGCGATGCGTATGTCCGGGTGAAGCCGGGGACTCGGGAACCGGTAGGTACTTTGGCAGACGGAAAGTTGCGCTCACTGCGGCATTCAGCACATCATTATTTTGATAAAATCCATAAATCAGGATTAATGACGAAAGAAGAAGCATATCGGTGGCTTGCCTATATTATAGCGGCACCTATGTCGGAAGCGCATATTGGCAAGCTTGGCGAATATTATTGTAACCTTGTGATTGATGAAAGCAAAAAGCTTTTATCGAGGAACGCAAAACAACTCATATAGGAGGTAAGATGAAGAAAAGGGGGTATATACTGATCCCGCTCACTGTTATGGTTTTATTGATTGTCTTGTTTAAGACGGTATTTTTAATAGGGTTTGTCCCTTCAGAGTCAATGGAACCGACATTGAATAAAGGAAGTATTATCCTCGGCAGTCGAATCTTTAAGGATTTAGATGTCGGGGATATTGTTATATTTAAACGAAATGGCCAGTTGCTAGTAAAGCGTATAGCAGCTACTGAAGGGCAGCAGGTTGAAAGAAACGGTGAACTTATTACAGTCCCAAAAGATTCATTTTATATGCTGGGTGATAATGAGCCATGCTCGTATGATTCAAGGTATTGGGAAGAGCCTTTTGTTCAAAAAAAAGATGTGATAGCAAAGGCGCTTTTATAGTCTAAATTGTATGAATGAATTATATAATAAATCAAAAGGAAAAGCAAAGGATAGAAAATATTTAATTTGTTAGGCTGCTATTGAACACACATAGCAATTACAACTGAATGCGTAATCAATAGTAGTCTTTATTGATGAAGGAGTTAGATGGTAAAGACTGAAAATGAATTGGGAACGCACGAAGGAAAAACGGAGGATATTTGCTATGAATTAGAGGGGTGCACTGTTGTTGTGCACAGGGAATTTTGGAATGAGGGAACGACAATTCTGCAACAAGTGATAGCGATGCTGCTTGATATGATGGAAGCGGAAAAGAAGTAACTCAATCACTCGAAAGAAGGAGGCGACGGATTTGGTCAAAAGAAATTATCGTGTTGCAATTTATATGCGATTGTCTAGAGAAGACGGAAATGAAGAAAGCCAATCCATTCAAAGTCAAAGAGATATATTAAGAGCTTATGTTGAAAAGCAGGGGTGGACGATTGTTGACGAGTATGCAGATGATGGCTATTCAGGAACAAATTTCGAGCGCCCTAATTTTAAACGTCTCATTGAAGATATTGAGTTAGGGAGAGTTGATTTAGTTATTACTAAGGACTTATCACGTTTGGGGCGTAACTATATTCAGGTTGGTTATTATACAGAGGAGTATTTCCCTGAAAAAAATGTTAGGTATATTGCATTAAATGATAATTACGACTCTGAAGATGGAGATGGGGACGATTTCATTCCATTTCGAAACGTTATAAATGAATGGTATGCAAAAGATATTTCAAAAAAAATAAGATTTACGCTTGATAGTAAGTCTAAAAACGGGGAGCCAAGGAACACAGTTTTCCCGATTTTTGGATATGCATACAATGAAGTATATGAAAGGATTCCGGATCCTGAAACGGCACCTATAGTGCAGCTTATCTATAAGAAATTTGTTGAACTCGCGTCGACTAATAAAGTTGCAAAACATTTAAAAAGTCAAGGGATTAGAACACCACAATATTATAATGCGATTAAGCACAATTACAACAAGAAAAAGGTGTTAGCTTTGCCTGAAGAAAAGTGGTATGATTGGACAGGTTCTAAGGTTAGGGACATTCTTGTTCGAGAAGAGTATCTAGGCGTATATAAAACAGCGCAAACAAAATCGATTAGTTATAAGAACAAAAAGCGCATAGATAACAAGAATTGTTATGTTTTTGAAAACAGATATGAGCCATTAATTGACCGTGAAACTTGGGAGATCGCACAGAAACTTTTGCGTGTAACAAATGGAACGTCTGTTCCTATTGTTGATAATAAATTCCTGGGCCTTGTATATTGTGCTGATTGTGGCTGCGTTATGCGTTTTGAAAGAAAGACATATAAAGATAGGCAAAGTACGGATTATAGATATTATTGTAAAAGAAAAACTTGTAGCTTTACCAATTCTATTACACGTAAAAGTCTGGAGTCAGCACTAAAACTTGAATTGTTAAAGTTGAAAGAAATACTTTTATCTCGAGAAGATGAGTTTTTGCGTTTTGCTGCTTCGTTTGATAAAAACGGTCGTAATATTAAGACGGATATTGAGCGTGATTTAAATAAAGCGATCGAAAAGAATGAGGATATAGATTTGTTTATCGAGCAGTTATTTGAGCAAAACGTAAAAGGAATTATTCCAGTGTCGACGTTTAACATGATGATGGCTAAGTATAGAAAAGAAAAGGATGCGTATGAAAGACAGATTAAAATTTTAACAAGAAGGAGAAACGAAGAGATTGCGAATCCTCAAAATGAAATTAGAGCGCAGGATATTGTGCTGTACTTAAAAGAGCTGGATGAAACAACATTGCTAGAATCGAATATCATTCAGAAGATAGTTAAAAAGTTGATTGTTCGTACACGTTTTATAAATAATTCAGTTAAAAACCGTGTGGTTGAGCTAACTATACAATATTTTAACTGTGATGAAATGATTAAAGGATTTATGGGGTATGAAGAGTAAAGCTATAATTTATGCAAGATTATCGCGTGAAGATGAGGAGAAGTTTACACGAAATAAGTCGGAATCGCGAAGCATTGAAAATCAAATTAAAGTTTTATCTGAATATGCGCAAAAGCATGAAATGGAGATATATAAAGTTTTTTATGACGATGGGATTTCAGGGGGGACTTTTGATAGACCAGGGCTAAATAATCTTCTTAAAGAAATGAAAAAAGGTGCGTTTAATGTTTTATTATTAAAAGATTTTTCCCGGTTAGGGCGTGTAATGCACCGAGTGGGCGACTTGATTGAGAATATTTTTCCGCGCTATAATATTAGGGTAATTTCGTTAGGCGACAATTATGATAGTGCTACTTATTCCTTGGATGTGCCGATTGTCCTTAAAAATTTCTTGAATGAATATTATCTAAAAGAGGTAAAAAAGAAAAATAGGCTTGCGAGGGAACGTTGCGCAAATACCGTACATCTCAATTATTACCCTAAGTTTGGGTATAGGTTTGATGAAAATAGAAAGCCTATTATTGATCCGGTCTCTGCTGGAATTGTACGTAGGGTATTTGATTTAATTGGCAACAAAGGGTATACGTTGACGCGAGTTGCGGAAATATTTAATAGTGAAAATGTTCCTACTCGTTCTTATTACGCAACTGAAATTTTAAAGTTAAAGCCGCTTCATAAGAAGCCAGCAACGGAGTGGAATGGGGAAAAAATATGGGAAATCGCACGCGATTATGAGTATTGCGGACATGCTGTAAATTGGGAGAACCATCCAAAAGAAGAACGAATTATATTAAAAAATACACATCCTGCACTAGTTGATGAGGAGTTGTTTATGCGCACACAAGAAGTAATAGAGAAACGATCGAGATTAAAACATTATCGCGATCATATAGGTCGTATGCTTATCGACAGAGGCTCTGGCAGGCATTTATTTTATGCGAAAGGTAAAGGGAAAACGTTTGATAATACGTGTTATTTCTTTCGAGTGGGAAATTGCTGGAAGTACAAGATTCTGGCATCAGTAATAGAAGAAGTTTTATATCAAGACGTAATAAAAATTATAGAACTAGCATCTAACGATCAAGAAAGATTATATAAGATTTTCAAACAAAAATTATTTGGTCGCCAGGAATATAGTATGGAAAAATTGCAAAAGCGCTTAGACGATTTAAATGAGGAGTATTCAGAGCTACTTGAGCAATATTTTTTAAAGAAAATACCAGAACATGTATTTGCCGCCAATGCTGAGAAACTTAAAAGTAAGATTAAGAACAATGAGAAAAGCATTGAAAACTTTGGTGATATTCAAATTCGGTTAAGCTTATATGAAATCAAGTTTAAGAAATTCCTTGAAGCATTGAAAATGAAACCGGATAATCGTCTGGAGATTATCCGTACGGTTATTGAAAAAGTCTATATTGAAGAAGTAATAGATAGAAACAATTTTAAGATAACAATTATATACAAATTTGAAGAAGTATAATAACTATCAAAAAACGACAAAACATTATCGTTTTAATTATATCCCATGATGTATAGTATATATCGTGGGATTTATTTTATAAAAAAGAAAAAATGCAATCCCACAACCTAATTGAAAAACCTTTTTAGCGTTTTTTCGGATTTGAATTATTCGGTATTATAAGGGTTGTAGCGTTTTACCGTGACACCTAATCGAAAGACAGGTACTGCGCAAAAATATGAAAATGGAAGAATTGCAGCTGGGAAATACGTTTCTTCGTTTGTGGGCTTTTTCCCTGTGGATAAACCGCAGTATTTGGCGCTGGTGATTGTAGATGAACCGCAGGGGCAATATTACGGATCGGTGGTTGCCGCGCCTTGCGCAAAAGAGATTTTTGAGG
>JAZRBK010000314.1:0-5900 GCA_045635025.1 Candidatus Scatosoma sp. | reverse complement strand
AAGACACTTGGCACTTATACGCCGCAGGGTGGCGCAACACTCCCAGACTGCTTTTCGAACTCTTTGAGGGAGAAAAATCCATATTAGCAAGCAATAACTCGTGGCGAGCGACTTACGACGGACCGACCATACATAACACCATTCGCACGGGCGAGTTTTACGATGCGAGAAAAGAAGATAATTGGAAAGAATCCTCCTACGATGATAGCGCTTGGCGGCAGGCGTTAATCGTACGTCCCCCTGGTGGCGAGCTCCGCCGTCAAACGATGCCGAACATTCGCGAGCAAGAGATTCTTACCCCCGTCAACGTTTGGAAATCGGAAAAAGGTTGGGTGTACGATTTCGGAAAGAATATCGCAGGCTATGCGGGAATAGAAATGCAGGGTAAGGCAGGCGAAACGGTTACGCTCAAATACGCTGAGCTCTTAAAGGGGAAAGAAATCGACCAATCTAACGTGGATTTTTACGTGTATACGGGCGAATTTGCTACGGATAAATACACGTTCAAGGGCGAGGGAGTGGAAAGATGGCGTCCTGATTTCGTCTACCACGGCTTTCAATACGTCGAGGTAAGTGGTTTGGAAGAAAAATTGCCCGAAGGCGCAATTAAAGCGTATTCCATTTATACGGATTTTGAAAAAATCGGCAATTTTAGTTGCTCAAACGAGTTATTCACTTGGGCGTATAAGGCGGGCATTCAATCTTACGTAAATAACTTTCACGGCTTTATTACAGACTGCCCGCAACGAGAGAAAAACGGTTGGCTCGCAGGGCCTTGGATGTCTGCGGGATACGGCATTTTTAACTTCGACGCTACGGAATCTTATTTGAAGTTTTTACAAGACGTTTGCGATACGCAACGCCCTTGTGGAGAGTTCGCGTGTATGGCTCCGACGGATATGTGGGGATATAATTGGGCCAACGGACCGTTCTTAGACTTGATACTCGTAAAACTGCCGTTTATCATTTACGAAGAAACGGGCGATACGCGAGCATTCTCTCTCGTATACCCGTCCTTAAAGAAATATCTCCCTTACGTGGAAAGCTATATGCAAGAAGACGGAACACTTGCTCCGTTCGGGCTTGGCGATTGGCGACCTCCTGAAAATATGGGCAATTTGCCAATTATCAGCGTTGCTTTTTCGGATAATTGCTGCTATTACGAGATTTTACGTGGCTGTGCGCGTATGGCGGAAATGCTCGGTGAGCCGAACTTTGCAAAAGAGTGTATAGAAAAGGCAGAATCCTTAAAGTCTGCCACGCAAGCGAAGTACGTAGACGGCGACGTTGTGGATAACGATAGTCAAGGTTCTTTGGCAGCGGCACTCTATTTTAATATGGTGGATGGTGAACAGGCAAAAGCAATAGCTAAAAAACTCGCCGAAAGCATTATCAACGAGGGATACGTCATCAAAGTCGGGATTATCGGTTTGAAATCTATGTTCGACGCCTTGACGAAATACGGCTACATTGACGTAGCGTATAAAATGCTCGATAAATACGAATATCCGTCGCTTGGATATTGGAAAAATCAAGGAGCGACGACGATTTGGGAAAGTTGGCTTGGAAACGCCTCCCGTTGTCATCAAATGATTTCTCACCCTGTTGATTGGATTATACGAAACGTGGGCGGTTTGCAAAACAAAGGAATTGCGTACGACAAATGCTTAATTAAACCGTATTTCTTTGACGAAAATTGTAGTGCACAATGCTCGACGAGAACTCCGAGAGGGAAAATCGCCGTACGTTGGGAAAAGAAAGGAAAAACGTTCACGTTGGAGCTTGTGCTCCCCGAAAAAACCAAAGCGCAGTTGGAACTCCCCCATGGCACGACAACATGCGTTGAATCGGGTCGATATGAAATTGTTTTAGAAGATTAACACACCTTAAAAAAGGGAGTGAAAAATGAAGAAGAAAAAGTTTACGGTGGGCTTACCCATTCGCCCAAACGACGCGTTCGTGGATAAAATCATCGAGAAAAAAGACCAAATTGCCGAGGTGTATTTTTCTTGGGGACGGTTTCCAAGCGGTAGAAGCGCACAAACGGAAAACGGCGTAGCTACGCCTTGGGAAAACCAACAAAAACAAATCGAGCAGTTGCAAAAGCTAAACGAAAACGGGCTCTCTTTCAATTTGCTCTTCAACGCCAATTGCTACGGAGAAGAAAGCCTTTCCAAAGCGTTCTTTTATCAAATTGGGGACACGGTGGAATATATAAAAGACAGATTTTCTCTTCTTTCCGTCACCACGACTTCTCCTTTAATTGCAAAGTTCATTAAGACGAACTTTTGCGACGTTAAAACGCGCGCCTCCGTCAATATGGGAATTGGAACGCCTCACGCCGCCGAATATCTATTAGAACATTTCGACGGATTCTATATCAAGCGGGAATATAACAAAGACCTTTCCGCTATAAAGCGTATGCACGCATTTTGCAAAAAACAAGGGAAAGAACTACATCTCCTTGCCAATAGCGGTTGCTTAAACGATTGCTCGGCACACGTCTTTCACGACAACCTCGTCGCACACGAGGCGCAAATCGCCAAATACGACAATGCCTACCTATTCGAAGGGATTTGTCGGGGCTTTTTCTCCCGCAAGGACGGCGCAGAACGGTTTTTGCAAAGCACCTCTTGTTTGCGTCCCGAGGATATTCCTTTGATAGAAGAATATTTCGACGGCATAAAGCTCGCCACACGAACGAATCCCAACCCTATGCTCGTACTCGACGCCTATACACGGGGAAGTTTTTCCGGCTCGCTCCCCTCCCTGCTCGAACCCGACCATTCGGCGTTATTCTTTCCAAACGTGTTGGAAAATAAGAAGATTGCATCCGAATATTTAACAACAGTACTCCGTTGCGATAAACAATGCGAACGCTGTGAATATTGTCAAAACGTTAATAAAAATGCTCTCGTGCATTTGGAGGATATATAATGCTTACAAGTCAAAAAATCAAAGAATTGGCACGCGCCGTCGGCGCAGACAAATGCGGAATTGCACCTATGTCTAGATTTAACGGCGCACCCGACGAAATGAATCCGCAATTTCTCTTCCCCGAAGCGAAAAGCTGTATTGGATTCGTATTCCGTATTCCGCGCGGTGTACAACGCGGCATTGAAGAGGGAACACAATTTTATCAGTATCCCTCTATGGCGTACGGGGGTATTAACGAAATCTACGCCCCCGCCGTTTTATACCAAGTAGGAAAATACATAGAGGACGAAGGCTACGAGGCGTTCGTATACCGCAATACAGGCGCTCGCGGTTGCGTTTCGGATATGGACGGCAAGGAGGGAAACACCCTTTCCCCCGAAGAACAAATCGAAGTCAACGAGGGCTCGAAAACGGCTACGCCTCATCATAGAAGCGTACAATTTACCCGTCCTACGCGCGAAGAAAACGTACCTCCTGATTTGCAATTCCAATTCCGATTGGCGGCGGTGGCTTGCGGTCTTGGGGAAATCGGTTGGAGTAAAATGCTCTTAACACCCGAGTTCGGACCTTTACAAAGAGTCGCTTTCATTTTTACCGACGCGGAACTTGAATACGATGAAATGTATAACGGCAAGCCTCTTTGTAGAAAATGCGGTGCGTGCGTGCGCGAATGCCCTGGTGGATGTATCCCTGCAATGAACTCAGGAAAAACCATTCGTGTTGACCTCGATGGAAAAATCTGCGAATGGGGAGATATTGATATGTGGCGTGGCTACGCGTTCTATACACACGCGGGCAGATACTATAACCCGTTCGTACCCAAGGAAGTATTTGACAAAAACGAGAACGGGGATTTGAACTTATTGGAGGGAAAAACCGACCTTGCCAACGAGGACGAAGTTGTACGCGTATATACAGCTCTACAAAAATATTTCCCCAGCTGGGTAGGCTATAATATGGCGAAATGCGGTGGTTGTATTCGTGCTTGCGTAAGTATGCTCGAAAAGAAAGGCGGTTGTATGGAAGATAGATTCAAAGAACCGCTCCGCACGAAAAAGCCTTGGCGATTAGATAGATAACAAAAGGAGATAAGTATGTTAACGGCAAAATATATTAAAGAAAAAGCCTTCGCGCTCGGCGCGACCGTCTGCGGTATCGGGGACGTTTCCCTTTTACGCGACGAGCCTTTGCAACGCAATCCATTCCAAATCTTGCCCAACGCAAAAACAATTATTGGGTTTGGATTTGCCGTACCCAAAGGATTTTATAAGGCTATGGACGAAAATCGTCAGTATTATACCTACACAAGCGAGGGCGTTAAGTTTTTAGACGAAGCTTTTACGGAAATCTTCCTTTTTAAGATAGGAAATCTTATCGAGGACGCAGGCTACGATGCTTGCTTGCAAAGAAGCGTACCCAACCTCCGCATTAAAGGAGATAAAGAAACGAATCCCGAAGTTATAGATACGTTCGAGCTTATTTCCGACCCCGTAGAAGAAGGCAAACCCGCCCCCGACGTTATTATCGATTTCGGCAAAGCGGCAAAGGTGTGTGGCATTGGAGAAATGGGTTTGAGCGGAAAGATTATCGCAAAAGGCCACGGCCCTTTTATGCGGTATACTTTCATCATTACGGACGCCCCGCTTGAAACGGACGAGCCCTTAAAAGAAACTCTTTGCGACAAATGCGGCAAGTGTATCAAGGCTTGCCCTGGCAACGCAATTTCTCAAAACGGCTTGGATACTTGGCAATGCGCCGTATACTATAAAGGAGCGCATAAAACCAACCCGTTTATGACGGAGGATTTCTTAAAAGACGACCCCCGCCGCGAAGCAATTATCAACGGACAAATGCGCTTCGATGCCGTTTCCGCGCGAGCGCTTTATCCAAAGTTAGACTTCTTACCAAAAACGCAAAGCGGCTATGCGCCTTGTCTTTGCGGTAAAAAATGCGATATCGCTTGCTATCAACACTTAAAGGAGCTTGGAAAACTGTGAAAATGAGCACTCTTGAATTGAAAGAACGTATTGTTGCACTCGCCAAAGAAAACTCGGTAGATATCGTCGGCTTTTCGCCAGCCTCACGCTTTGAAAAAGATGACCCTATTTTTAAGATTATGCCGGAAACCAAAACGGTTATTTGTCTTGTTTTCCGTTTGCTTCGCGGTATGTTTCGCGGCATTGAAGAGGGCTCGACCTATTACCAATATACGACGATGGCGGTTGAAAATATGGAAGAAACCATTATGCCTATGGCACAAATCCGCGTAAGCAACTTGATTGAAAGTCAGGGATATATCGCTCTTCCGCAACGTAGACACCAAACGATTATGGCGGAGGCGAACGATACCAATCCCGAAGTCGCTTACGATGCAATTTATCGCGGTAAAACAGCTGAAACTCAAATGGATTTTATTGATACCGCTGTCAAATGTGGCGTAGGTGAAAAAGGCTTGCACGGAGCGCTTTTAACGGACGAATACGGACCTATGGTACGCTACTGCTTTATCTTAACGGATGCGGAATTGGAAGAAACTCCCCTCCTTGCGCCCCACCTTTGCGACGGCTGCAAAGAATGTGTAAAAGGTTGCCCCGGAAAAGCGATTTCCGAAAGCGGCGAGGTAGATAATTGGCAATGCGCAGTATATTATAACGGGGCAAACGGACAAAGAAATCCCTTTATGCCCCCCGACGCCTTTTCAGACTTTGACAATCGGTTAGAGATTATTGCAGGCGAAGCAAGAGTTGACTCTGAAACAGCGAAGAAGATATTGGACAATATCTATTTCTATCCTCCCGCGCAACACGCGTATCAATGCTCGATTTGCGGACGAGCTTGCGACGTAGCTTGTTACGTGCATTTGGAAGAAAAAGGCGTTTTGAAAAAGAAATTCAAATCCAACTTCCGCAAGCGCGAGCCTTGGAGTTTCCCGTTAGACGATTTTAAGAACGACAAACCTGACA
>JAZRBK010000313.1:0-1778 GCA_045635025.1 Candidatus Scatosoma sp. | reverse complement strand
GGGAAAAGGAGAAATACTCCGTTTCCTTAACCGCAAGATTGGTAATATTCCCCTGCCCGTTACCGGTAGAAGAAAGCTTGCGCCCTACCCGTTCGCCTCGTTCGAAAAGGGCTACGTTTTGCATCGCCGTTAGATTGGTGGCGAGGAACAGTCCTGCCGCTCCGCCGCCGATGATAGCCGTCGTAATTTTTTCCATAAGTCTATTGTAAACCATTTGTATCAAAAAGTCAATTTTTTTGGAAAAAGGCGGAAAAATATTTTCTCGCTATATTGACTTTTTTCCCGTTTTGTATTAAAATATAGATAGTGAAAGAAAAAAGAGCATTTTTTTCCGCGCACGCCCATACGCTAATATACGTACGGCTATATTACGGTTATATTACGGTTATATTACAGTATGGAACGGCTGCCGTTTTATATGAATAGCGGTTATGGCTTCTTAGCAATACTCCGCTAAAAAACGTAGCCGTAAAACCCGCGCAAAAAATCCCCCGCGCAAAGGAGAAACGGATATGATGGCTTTATTGAAACTTTGTCTTGATTACGTCAAAGTAAACCCCTTGCTCGGCATTATCGCCGCAGGGCTTGTCTTGTTAATTCTCGTCTTTCTCATCGTGATTATTTGCGTTTCGGCAAAACGCAAAAAGGCGAGAAAGCGTTTGAATGCGGAAAAAGCGCAATCGGAGCAAGCGACAACCGCGCAAGCAGCAACCGCGCAAACGCCCACGGTACAACAAGCAGAGCAAGCGTCTCAATCCGCGACTATTGTCGAACCCCTTGAAACGGCGCAAAAACCGCAACCCCAACCCGCTCCCGTAGACGCTAAGGAAGCGGAAAAAGCGAGAAGAGAAGCCGCTTGGAAAGAGGTAGAAGCAAAACTCGAAGCGCAAAGAATTGCCGCCGAAAAGGAAGAGGCGGAAAAACTCGCCGCAGAAAAAGCGGCTACGCAAGAAGTAGCTACACAGGAAACGGCTACGCAGGAAACGGAAAAGCCCGTATTCCCCAAAAAAGAAAGCGCGCCCGCGAAAAAGGCGGCTACGCCGAAAAAGGCCGCGAAAAAGCCCGCGGCTAAGGTTACGGAAAAGAAAGCGGAAGCAAAAACAGAAAAACCCGTAAAAGCAGAAACGTCCGTAAAAACGGAAACGCCCAAAGCCGAACCCAAAGCCGAACCCAAGGCAAAAGCGAAAGCTCCCGCCAAGCCCGTTAAGGCGAACGCGGAAGAAAACGGCGGAAAATACACAGGCAAGTGGGTGATTTACCGCGTACGTACCGAGGGCGAAGAAGCGGAGGAAACGTACTATTTCGAGCTCCGCGCCTCCAACGGCGAAAAACTCCTTTCGAGCGAAGAATACGCTTCGTATAGCGGCGTTTTGAAAGGAATTGAAACACATAAAACGAATATTCAAAAGGGCAATTTCCGCATTACTCTTTCCAAGAAAGGGCATTACATTTTCAAGATTTTAAGCGGGAAAAACACCCTGCTTTGTACGGGCGAGAATTACACCTCGTTGGCTCGTTGCGAGAGCGCAATGGAATCGACAAAACGTTTTGCAAAGAGCGCGCTTTTGGACGAAACGCTGCACGAACAAATCGTGAAAGTGCCCGTAGAGGACGATACAGACGTAGAAGTTATTCTCGATAACGGGAACGGAAAATGGATTATTTCCGAGAAAAAAGTCGTAGACGGCGAACCCCTTTACTACTTTGAATTGTTTGCTAATAACGGCGAAAAACTGCTCACGAGCGAAGATTACACCACGTATATCGGCGCGGTAAAC
>JAZRBK010000312.1:0-1754 GCA_045635025.1 Candidatus Scatosoma sp. | reverse complement strand
TAAAGGAAAGCGGAAAGGTGGAAGGCAATGCTCTTACGCTGGGCGAAAAAGCGTATGATTACGTAATTTTCCCTAATCGTAAAAGCATTAACGCAAGTACGCAAAGTCTTTTGAACGAATTTGAAGCGGTGGGCGGTAGGTTGTGTGTTTTAGGCGATTATCCTACGTATATACAAGGCGAAAAATACTGTCAGCCGATACAATCCACAATTTCCTATGACGAGATTCTTTCAGTAAATGCGTCGATGATAAAGAGCGATGGGAAACTTTTTCAAAGGTATTGTAAAGGTGACCTTGGCGAGTTTATTTTCTTGTTGAATACAGACGAAAAAGAGGTTCTTTGTCAAATTCCCGACGGGTGGGTCTGCGTTGATTTTGAAAATAAAACTTTTGTGAATTGTGTCGATAATTTATCGTTACAGCCTAAGCAATCCATGTTGTTAAAGTGGGAAACGATAGGGGCAGGTGCGAGTTTAACAAAAAAAACTCTCTGCGCGGACGTAACAGAAAACTTTTCCGTAACTGCCATTGGAGATAATAATTTGTTGCTTGATTTTGTAAAGGTGAGTTTTGACGGAACGGAATATTCGGAAAGAAAGCATACCGAACAAGTTTTAGATGAACTCATTCGCGCGCAATATCAAGGCAAGTTATATTTGAAATATGAATTTGTTGCAAGGGGAATCCCAGAAAAATTGTCTTTGTTGACGCAAAACAATCGAGTGGTTGCCATTTTAGTCAACGGTAAAGAAATAAAAATACTTACAACCGATTATGACCCATATTTTTACACGGCAAATATCAGTAAGTATTGTAAAATAGGACAAAACGAAATTGTATTTTGCATTGATTTCTACGAAAATCCGAACGTGCATTATGCAATCTATGGGGAAAATGTTACGGAATCCTTGATGAATATGATGTCCTACGATACCGTTATCGAACCGATTTTCTTGCAAGGCGAGTTTTGCGTGAATGATAATTTTGAATTAACGGAGTTCACTTTACCGACGAAAACAGCGAATATTCAAAAACAAGGTTTTCCGTTTTTTAATGGTGTAATGACGATAGAGGGAAATATTTTCGTCAACGGCGAACAGGAAAAAAGAGTTCGGTTGAGTGGTAATTTTGCCACGGCGGAAGTCTATGTTAACGACTTAAAACAAGGCGTTGCGGCGTTAAGCGAACAAACGAAAATTTCCAACTTAAAGAAAGGAAAAAACAGTATAAAAATTCTTCTAAAATCCACTATGCGTAATATGTACGGCCCGCACCATTGTAAAGGTATGCAGGAAGATTGGGGAGCTTGTCCTTATATGTTTACTTTCTTCAAACAATGGAGAAATGGGAAACCGAATGATTTTGTCGAAGAATATAATTTAGCTCCATTTGGGCTTGAGAAAATTGAAATTGAGGATTAAATTATGAAAACCTACGACTTGGATACATACGTTTTGCCTATTTGGGAGGGCGATACCGTTTTCTATGAAACGGCTATGTTCTTAGGCGAAACAGGGGAGTGTAAATTGTTATATGCACCCACCAAAATTCTCGGTGTATATGATTACGGGCTGCAAAAAGAATACGTGGAAGGCGTTGACTTCGTTTTAGAAGGGAATGTTATTAAGCGTTTAGCAGAGGGCAGTATGCCGTATGCAAAACTTGATGATATTTATGCACCTATTCCTGCACAGTATGAAATTGCGGTGGAAAAATCACGCTGTCCCGATTATGCTGACGAGAGAAAGTATATG
>JAZRBK010000311.1:0-4219 GCA_045635025.1 Candidatus Scatosoma sp. | reverse complement strand
CCCTTCTCGCGCCCCGTTTGATTGCGGAGCGCGAAAACCGCATTTTTATTATCGTATTTCTTATTTAAGGAAGCCTTTGTAATTCTTCATCATAAGTTGCGCTTGCATTTGTTTTTCAAACTCCATCGCAACCGATACGACGATTAGAATACCCGTCGTCGAGAATACGTTTACAAGGTCGAGCGACGCCCAAGCGAACGCTACCGCAGGCAAGAACGCAACGAGCGAGAGATAAATCGCACCGAAGAGCGTGATACGGTTGGAAATCTTTTTAAGATAAGCCTCCGTTGCTCTGCCGGGACGGATACCTTGAATGAAGCCACCGTTTTGTTGAATGCTCTTGGAAACGTCCTCGGGGTTAAATTGCATTTGCGCATAGAAGAACGAGAACGCAAAGATGAGCACGCAAAGCACGAGCGAATATACGACTGCGCCCCAATTTTCCGCAGAAGCGGACATCCAGTTCGTCCAGAACTTGTCGAAACCGGAATCGGGCCAGAACATACTCGTAAGCATTTGCGGGAAGCTCAAAATCGAGAATGCGAAGATGAGAGGCATTACGCCGCCGCCGCTGATTCTGATAGGAATCGCAGAAGACTGACCGCCGTACATCTTTCTGCCTTTAATTTGCTTTGCATATTGTACGGGAACTTTTCTTTCGGAAAGGTCTACGTAAATAATAGCAAAGAAAATAACCGTTGCAACCAAGATGAAAGCTACGAGCTCCCAAATCGCGGTCGTATTCCCGTCGAAGATGTTGTCGAATTTGTTTACAATCAAAGTACCTGCCGTGGACAAAATACCGACGAAGATAATCATAGATTGACCATTGCCCACGCCGTAGTCGGTGATTCTTTCACCAATCCACATAACGATGAGCGCACCCGCCGTGTATACGATTGCCATAAAGATACCTGCAACCCACGTCTTATTGAAGAAGAACGAGGTTTGGATAGCGTCGCCACCAAAGCTTACGATAATACCAACCGATTGCACGATAGCCAAAACGATAGTAACGTAACGCGTATATTGCGCGATTTTCTTACGTCCCTCTTCGCCTTGCTTGGACAGTCTTTCAAGCGCGGGAATCCCTACGCTTAACAGCTGCATGATAATCGAAGCGTTGATGTACGGTCCGATACCGAGCGCGAACAGCGTACCTTGGGAAAGTGCGCCACCCGTGATGCTACTCATAAGCGTGAGGAAATCGTTATCGCCGATAACGCCCTCGAAAGTCGTTCTGTCCAATCCCGGAACGGGAATGAAGCAACCAAGACGGAATACCAACAGCAAAAGGAGCATAATAAGCACCTTGCGACGGATATCCTTAACTTTTAACGCATTGATAATTGTATCTAACATTGTTTTCTCCGTGAATGATTTTCTACCGCTCTGTTTCGTCAAAAAACAGGCGACGCATACGCTAGCGCGTAAGGGGAGAAATAACGCGAATGACGGAAAACCGCTTATTCGACGGTTTTCCGCATTGCGATTTTATCGATTACAGGGTCTCCGCCGTGCCCTTGGCAGCCTCGATGGCTTCCTTGGCGGATGCAGAGAACTTCGCAGCTTTTACGGTGAGCGCAACTTTTAATTCGCCGCCACCGAGTACTTTCAAGCCGCAGTTATCCTTCACTGCTTTCGCAAGGCCGTTTTCCATAACAAAGCCGTAGTCTACAACCGTTCCCTCGGGAAGTTCCGCAAGGTCGGAAAGGTTTACGATTACGTATACCTTCTTGCCCGTATGGTTGAACCCTCTTTTAGGTACGCGACGGAAAAGAGGCATTTGACCGCCTTCAAATCCGGGACGCACGCCGCCGCCCGAACGAGCCCATTGACCTTTATGACCCTTACCAGACGTCTTACCCGTTCCCGAACCGATACCGCGACCGAGTCTTTTCGACGCTTTTACTGCTCCCTCTGCGGGAGAAAGAGTATCTATTCTCATTGTTTGTCTCCTTAAACGTTTTCTACTTTGACGAGGTGCTGCACTTTCGTAATCATACCTTGGATTGCGGGAGTGTCGTCAAGTTCTTTGGAAGAACGGATTTTCTTCAAACCGAGCGCTTTTACCGTCGCTTTAACCGACTCAACTTGCCCGATTGTGCTCTTTACGAGCGTAACTTTAATTTTAGCCATTTTTCAATTCCTCCGTTCTATTAGCTGCGAATTTCGTCAACGGTCTTGCCGCGAAGCGCCGCAACCTGTTCCACAGATTTAAGCTCTTTCAAACCTTCGATAGCCGCTTTTACGCAGTTGCCGGAGTTTTGGCTGCCGTGCGATTTCGTTCTGATGTTTTTGATACCTACTGCTTCCATTACCGCACGAACGGGACCGCCCGCGATAACACCGGTACCTTCGGCTGCGGGCATCATAAGCACTCTGCCGCGTCCGAATACGCCGATTACTTGGTGAGGAATCGTGCCGTCTACGATAGAAACGGAAACCATGTTCTTTTTCGCTCTCAAAGTAGCTTTTTCGATTGCTTCGGGAACTTCTTTCGCTTTACCCGTAGCTACGCCGATTTTACCTTTACCGTCGCCGACGATTACCAGCGCGGCAAAACGCATATTCTTACCGCCCTTAACAACCTTCGTTACACGGTTTACTTCGATAAGTTTCTTGATAAGACCGTCGTCTTCTGCTTGTCTTCTTTGAGGTCTTCTTTCTCTTTTTTCGTCTGCCATGGTTCCCACTCCTTAAAATTTAAGTCCGGCTTCTCTTGCGCCGTCTGCAACCGCTTTTACGCGTCCCGTGTAAAGGTAGCCGCCTCTGTCGAATACAACTGCCTGAACGCCTTTTGCCATCGCTCTTTCCGCCGCAACCGCGCCTACTACTTTCGCCGCGTCCGTCTTGTTAAGGCCTGCGATTTTTTCCTTTACCGCTTTGTCCATCGTGGACGCAGCCGCTACCGTAACGCCGCCCTTTACGTCGCCCGCTCTGTCGTCGATTACTTGCACGTAAATGTGGTTAAGACTTCTGTAAACGTTCATACGAGGGGTCTCCGCCGTGCCGACAACCGTCTTTCTGACACGCGCGTGGCGTCTTTGTCTGACTGCATTTTTATCAATTTTCGTAATCATACTTTAACGCTCCTTATTTCTTACCTTTACCGGAAGTCTTACCTTCCTTGTGCTCTACGTTCTCGCCCTTGTAGCGGATGCCGTATCCGTGATAGGGTTCGGGTTCTCTGATTTTGCGGATATTCGCCGCCGTTTGACCAACGACTTCTTTGTTGATACCCGATACGACTACGTCCGTAAGCGTAGGGCATTCAAACTTAATTCCGTCGGGAGCAACGAACTCTACGGGATGGGAGAAACCTACGTTCAAAACAAGCTTGTTGCCTTGAACAGCCGCTTTCCAACCTACACCTTTTACTTCGAGCTCTTTCTTGAAGCCGTCGGTTACACCGACAACCATACCGTTCAAAAGCGCTCTGTAAAGGCCGTGCTTCGCATTCGTATCCGCGGTGTTATCCAACGCTTTTACGACTACGTTTGCACCTTCCATTTCAATACCGATGTTACCAACGACTTCTCTCGTAAGCGTACCCTTAGGGCCTTTTACACTTACAATGCCGTCTTTGAACTCCACCGTTACGCCAGCAGGGACTGCGATGGGCATTTTACCGATTCTCGACATTTGCCTATACCTCCCTTACCATACGTAGCAAAGGACTTCGCCGCCTACGTTGGCTGCCTTTGCTTTCTTGCCCGTCATAATACCCTTGTTCGTGGAAAGGATAACCGTTCCGAAACCGCCGAGTACGCGGGGCATATTCGCAACGCCTGCATAGGTACGAAGACCGGGCTTCGATACTCTTTGCAAACCGCTGATAACCGATTTCTTTTCGTTGTATTTAAGCGTGATAACGATCTTGCCGTTGTAACCGTCTTCGACGATTTTCATATCCTTTACCCAACCTTCGTTGAAAAGGATTTCAGCAATGGCTTTTTTCTCGTTGGAAGCAGGGATTTCTACCGTTTCCTTGTTTGCCGTGATCGCATTTCTAATTCTTGTAAGCATATCTGCGATAGGATCTGTCATTTTTTTTACCTCCTATTACCAGCTCGATTTCTTAACGCCGGGAATTTCTCCCTTGTACGCAAGGTTACGGAAGCAAATACGGCATACACCGTACTTTCTTAAAACCGCGTGGGGTCTTCCGCAAATACTGCATCTCGTGTAAGTCGGATCGTAGCCATGTCGTTCTGTG
>JAZRBK010000310.1:0-2528 GCA_045635025.1 Candidatus Scatosoma sp. | reverse complement strand
CCCTCGTTGAGCATATCGATACAAAAGAGTAATTTTAAGTGCTCGCTGTTGTCTTTTTTGAATTGCGCAAACGCCCTACTCGTTTCAGGACTGTCCGAATACGCCGAATAAATATGCGGTTTATTATCGATTCTGGCAAACCACTCCTCGGATTTTTCTATCATTTCTTGCATATGCTCAAAACTCGCGCAAAAAACGATATACTTTCCGTGTCTAGCTTGCATATACTTTTCAAATATAACGTCTAAACCGTCCGCTTTATCGAGAGCGCGACGGAGTAATT
The DNA here is from genome assembly GCA_045635025.1 of Candidatus Scatosoma sp. Lineage (GTDB taxonomy): Bacteria > Bacillota > Clostridia > Christensenellales > Borkfalkiaceae > Scatosoma. Next base: position 2,245 of record JAZRBK010000310.1, on the reverse strand, counting down.
CAAAATACCGTTCCGCCTGCTCACGCGCCAACTTACTTTTCGTGCGTTTTATCCTATTTTTGTATTTTTCCAAATCTTTTTGGTAAGAATAAATAGAAAGAACATACGTCGGTGCATTGAGTATTCCGCGAACGACCGCTTGACCAAGCGACATTTCGGATGCGACGTTTCCGTCAAACAGCTCGTCCGCCATATTGCGTTGATTATCCAAATAACGGATAGCCGTAGCCGAAAGCCCTAACACCTTGGCGTTAGGATATAAGTCGAGCAAACGCTGTACGCCTGCGCCCCACATTTCCGCGCCACAACGGTGAAATTCGTCGAGAATAATATACGCAGGGTTAATTTCCGATAAGGCAGTTTCGTTCATCAACATTAACTTGGCATAAGTATAAAAAGAAACGTTGTCAAGCGGATTACCGCCCGCATTTTTCCAATTCTCAATTTGCGTTTTATAAATGTAATCGGAGGGAGAAAGCCAACAGATTTTTTTATCGCTATTTTCTTGACAAAGCCAAAAACCGATAAAGGACTTTCCTGTACCGGTAGGATGTACGACTGCCGCTTTGCCAACAATCTCTAACATAATTTGTGCGGAGTCGTAAGCTATTTGGTTGTGTTCAAACAGCAAACTGCTCATAACTTTCCCTATGATTCAATCCAACAATAAAGTTTTTACCTTTATTATAAGCCTTAATTTATAAATCTAACACTAAATCTCTATTTAATGATACCATATTAAACTTAAAATTGCAAGTCTTTTTTGGTATATTCTATTAAAACATCTTTTTAAAGAAGAAAATGATGGTTTTATTATGAAGATTTACATAGGTTTAAGGAAAAAACAGCTTTATATATTTTTTTAAGCAGTCAAAAAAATCGTCAAAAATTAAAATTCAATGGAGGTTATCTATGGCGAAAAAAGGTGAAAATATTACAAAACGGAAAGACGGAAGATGGGAGGCGCGCATTTTAGTAGGATATAACGAAAAAGGACGTGCTTTATATAAATCGTTGTATGCGAAATCCTATTCCGAGGTAAAAATAAAAAAACTTGAATACCTGACTTTATTTAATATGGCGGACGAAAAAAGGGATAAAAGCAGTGACGTTTTTGACGTGGTGTTATCTTTATTTTTACAATATAAAAAATATCAAGTAAAAGAATCTACCTTTGCTTGCTATACCAACATCATCAATAAGCATATACGCCCTAAATTAGGTTGGATGAAGCTTGCGAATATAGATAGCGTGATTTTAGAATCATTTATCAATGGCAAACTTAATAATGGCAGAATTGACCGCTTAGGCGGTTTATCAACAAAAATGGTAAAGGATATTTTAACTGTCCTTTCGCTTGTGTTAAAGTATGCGAATAAAATAGGACTTATGAATACAAATCAAATACATTACTCTCAACCGAAAGTGGAAAAAGAAGAAATAGAGATATTTTCTATTGACGAAGAAATTCGTATTACGAATTTCGCCGTAACAAATGGCGATTATCAAAAATTCGGCGTTTGTCTTGCGTTATATACAGGATTAAGAATCGGAGAGCTTTGTGCGTTGCGTTGGAAAAATATAGACCTCGACAATTCTTTAATCTTTGTGAAAAATACGCTTATGCGCATTACCGACACCGACCAGTCAAGTAAGAAAAAAACGAAGATAATTATGGATTCGCCTAAAACGGTTGCGGGTAAAAGGGCGATTCCTATTCCGTCCTTTTTACTCCCGAAACTGCAAGAGTTATACGGAGAGAACAAAAACGATAATGATTTTTTCTTGACGGGAACAACGAAATATATAGAACCAAGTAATTACTACGTAAAATACAAAAAATGGTTACGGGAACTGAATTTGACGGACCACTCGTTTCACGCGCTACGGCATACGTTTGCTACTCGTTGCGTTGAAAGCGGTTTTGATATAAAAACGTTGTCCGAATTATTAGGACACGCTGACGTAAATATTACGCTCAATCGGTACGTCCATTCTTCACTGGAGAATAAACGAGCAAATATGGAAAAGCTGTTCAAATTTTATCAGCCGTCAGTTTCCGTGTCATATTAAACAAGAACGCCTTGATTTATAAGGCGTTTTTTTTCATTTTATAATAAAGGTAAAAACTTTATTGTTGAAAATGCAAAAAAAGAGCCGGAACTTGTATCAAGTTCCGCGTCTTTTTATAAGCTATTTTCTACCCAAAATCTCATTTTAGCTTGTATTTTTATTTATTATATCA
>JAZRBK010000309.1:0-1818 GCA_045635025.1 Candidatus Scatosoma sp. | reverse complement strand
CAGGTGTTGCAGGTGGTAATCCTTTCGGTTGGCCTTTCCCTTTGTATAACAAGAGCCAAGGGAACAGTATTGGTTGGGAGTTTAATAACTCTGCAAACGAAGATTGGTACGTTCAATCTGGAGAAGAAATTTCCTATAACGGCTATTTAAACGTAGCATTTGCAGGGGAAAAGGATGAAACGTTAATATTAAAGACAAAAGACTTCCCGCTTTTATATGGTAAAACTTATTCTACGGAACATTGTCCTATTATCGAATTAGATATGCGTTTGAACAACTTGCATTTATTCGGTATGGATTCGGATGTGGAAGAAGTTTACGTGATTTGGAAAACGGAAAACGGTGGGGAAACGTGGTATGAAGTACCTCTTTCCACTTGGGCGGTCACAAATCCTGAACAAACTGCTTATACTGCTTCAAGAACATGGTTGCCCATGTATTTGAATGACAACTGGAATGGTCAAAAGCTTACCGCGGTAGGGGTGAAAGTGCAACCCAAAGACGGGAAGGCATTGGATATAGAATTTAGATTGAATTATTTCCAGCTGAACTACGATACCCGTCAGTCTTTCCCTACGTCGCAATATATTATGGCATTTGCCGAATATGCTTCTACCAGTAGAGATTTGGAATTTTTGCAAAATAATCTTGCGAAGCTCCGCCAAGCGATTATGTGGGAATTGGAATGCTTAAAGGGTAAGCAAGGTATGCTGGATATCAGCTACCTGCAAGGACATGACGGTATTCCTAATAAAGTAGGTCACGGCATTAGCGACTGCTATTACGATATAACTCCTTCGCCTGCCATTAACTTTTGGTCGAACGTAAACTTCTACGGAGCGTTGAAAGCGGTAATCGGCGTAGAAAAGATGGCGGCAGCGTATGGAATTACGGACACTACGGCAAATATCCGTCATCCCTACAATATGGATGAGCGTATACAGTGGACGTATTCGGTTACGGATTTGGAAACGATACTTTCCGATTTGAAAACGAATATCGAAAAGCCTTATGTTGATGGTGATTACGATTGGTCTGAAAAAGGCGGTTTCTGGGACGCAAAAACGGGCAGATTTATCCAAGGTATTACGGCGGAAGGGAATAAACTCGATTATGGGTATTTGCATTATAACTTAGAGGCAATCTCTTACGGAATCGGGACTGACGCACAAGTGAAATCCATTATGGATTGGATTGACGGAGATAGAATCGTAGAAGGCGATACTTCGACGGGCGACGATATTTATATCTTTGAATTTGCGCCTCGTTATTCAACTGTGGATAATAAGAAAGATTATCTGTGGGCTTATCAAAAGGGTGGCGAAGGCAGATTGCGTTTTGGTGATTCGGTAAACGACGGCGGTGCGGTTATTACTTGGAGCTATCACGACTTGGTTGCAAGAGTGCAAGAACGCGGTGTAGAAGACGCTTTTGGCAGATTGAAAGAAATCAATGCTTGGTATGATAAAGTGGCTTCCTATGGCGGCGAAGGAATTAACTTCTACCGCGAATATTACGACCGTCAAGACGTTGTGACGATACAAGGCAGCGGTAATGAAGGCGGCGCAGGATTGGATAGTGAATTCTTGGAAGCAAGCCTTATGTATGCAGCAATTCCTTACGGGTTCTTCGGCTTTGACGCAACGGAAGCGGATACGATTGGCTTTACGCATAATTTACCTGAAAAGTTGACCTATTGGCAACTTAATCATATGGAAGTTGGTTCGTTGAAATTTAGCGTAAAGATGACGAAGAATTCCTTTACAATCCTCAATGCGAAGGGTACGGTTGGGGATATGAAGTTGAAATTTACATTCG
>JAZRBK010000308.1:0-1224 GCA_045635025.1 Candidatus Scatosoma sp. | reverse complement strand
GTCTTCGTCCAAATCCTTCAACGCATCGTCACCAACGTTAGGGATGTCACGCGTGATTTCTTCAGGACCAAGTTTCGTATCTCTTGCTTCCGTTTCATATTCTTCAATGTGAATGGACGTAAACACGTCGTCTTGCACGAGTTTTTCCGAAAGTAAGATAGCGTCTTCGTAGTTATAACCTTCCCATTCCATATAGCCGACGAGAATGTTTTTACCAAGTGCAAGTTCACCGTTGTTGGTCGAAGGACCGTCTGCGATGATTTCGCCCTTGAATACTCTGTCGCCCGTGGAAACGATAGGACGTTGGTTGAGGGAAGTACCTGCGTTGGAACGCTCGAATTTCTTTAAGGGATATTCTGCAATCGTGCCGTCGTCTTCACGGATTTTAATCATGTTAGACGCACAGGATACGACGATACCCGCTTCTCTTGCGGTAACGATAACGCCGGAATATTGCGCGATAGAACTTTCGATACCCGTTGCTACGATAGCCGATTCCGTTTTCAAAAGAGGAACTGCCTCACGTTGCATGTTCGAACCCATGAGGGCACGGTTGGTATCGTCGTTTTCAAGGAAGGGAATAAGTGCCGCTGCGACGGAAACGAGCTGCTTGGGCGAAACGTCCATATAGTCCATTTTTTCGCGAGGCATTTCCGTAATATCGTTTTGATGACGGCAGCCTACACGTTCGTTGAGGAAGTGACCTGCTTCATCCAAAGGTTCGTTTGCCTGTGCAACGATGTATTTATCTTCTTCGTCTGCGGTAAGGTAGTCAACGTGCGTGGTAACAATACCCGTTGCTTTGTCTACTTTTCTGTACGGGCTCATGATGAAGCCGTATTCGTTTACTCTTGCGAAGGTTGCAAGCGAAGTGATAAGACCGATGTTTTGACCTTCAGGCGTTTCGATAGGACACATACGGCCATAGTGCGTATGGTGAATGTCGCGGACTTCGTACGTTGCGCGGTCTCTGTTCAAACCGGCAGGGCCGAGCGCGGAAAGCTTACGCTTGTGGGTAAGTTCTGCAATGGGGTTGGTTTGATCCATGAACTGCGACAACTGAGAGGAGCCGAAGAATTCACGGATAACCGCGGATACGGGACGAATGTTGATAAGCGCTTGAGGCGTAATCTCCATAGGATCTTGCGTAGCCATTCTTTCCTTGATAAGTCTTTCCAAACGAGCGATACCCAAACGGAGTTGGTTTTGGAGCAATTCGCCTAC
>JAZRBK010000307.1:0-3446 GCA_045635025.1 Candidatus Scatosoma sp. | reverse complement strand
ACCGCTTGGCCTCCGACTTCTTGTCGTCACCGCGCTAAGATCGGCAGTAAAGGTGTTACTTTCGCCATAGAACAGGTTTGCCGCGGCTTTACCATAATCATCCAACGCTTGCACAAGCGCAATCAACTTATCGCCGTATACGCCTGCACCTGCGTCTATGCTTGAAGCAACATATTCAGCAGGACTGTACTCAATGGCTTTGGATATTGCTTTTCCTTCCGCGTTAAACAACTGCGTGGTCATTGTAACTGCATAATCCTTCGCCGCGGTTTTTACTTGGAACTTATACGTACCGTCGCTGTTTCTATTTTCAATGAACAACTGTTCGGTTTCGCCGTTTTGGTATGTAATCTGCATATAGCCGCCCGTCAAATCCTGACCTTGTGCGCCGAAGTAGTAATTCACGCCGATATCCCCTTCCAAAGAAAGCGAAGTGGACGTAAGCACAGGTGAACGGTCCTTATCAAAGAATAAACCAGTGACCGAAGGGATAATGGGCGAAGCAACACTCGCCTCCGAGTTCTCGTAATAAGCAACAATGCTGTAATTACCTGCTTCCTTCAATGCAAACGTCACGTAAGCCCCGCTAGTTGTCACCGTCGTTTTTGCAATCGGTGTTCCATAATAGTTTTCTACTAAATTAATTCCCGAGTTGGTGTTTGCAGCAGTAGCAATCAACGCATCCGTCTTGAAAAGAGCCACTGTAATGGGAGTAGTGTTAAGTGTCTGACTATTGTTCCATTCCGTCACGTATACGGAAACGTACATCTTCCCAACTTCACGCAAGGTAAAGCTCATGCCGGTATCCCTATTCGGTGAACCAGTGACGCCGTTATGCAAACGTACTGGATATTCCGTTGTCGTTCCAGGGATGTACAAATAGGAATTACCATCTGCACTTGCAGTGCCCCACGTTTGCCCCAACCATACCAAATGCGAAACGGGCGCAGTAGAATCTACCGTCGCTTTATAGGAATTGTAATATAAGTAGTTATCGCCGTGTCTATAAAAAGGCGAAATTTCCGTCTTACCATTATTACCAAGTGCCGAATACATATTCGAATATGCCGCTTTACCCGAAGAGTTTGCACCCAAAATCAAATAACCGTCTTTGCCGTAGCCATTTGCTTCCCAAGCCGACTTCGAAGTGGTGTCCTGTGCAACGTATTTCGCGTCCATTCCTTCAGGCAACTGCGCATCAAAGAACAATGCCGTAATCATTGCCTGCACAGGCGCAGTCGTCAATGTAGCAGGATCTTGATTATCATAATACGCTACGATTTGATAATCACCAGCACCTTCAATCGCAAAGGTCACGTACGTGCCGTTGGTCGTCACTGTCGTTTCCGCAAGCGCCGTGCCGTAATGCGCGTCCACCGTATCTACACCTGCTGTATCAAACACCGTCGTCGTCTTAATACCGCTATAAAGAGCTACCGTGATAGGATTCGCTTCACTTACCTTATTATTCCATTCCATTACGTATACCGAAACGTATGTCTTTTCCGTTTCACGTAAGCTAAAACCAAGACCTATATCTTTATAAGGGCAAGCAAAACTGTTGTGTAAGCGTACGGGATATTGCGTTGTCGTTCCAGGAATATACGGATACGCATAACTTGCACTACTTACCGTCCAAGTACGTCTACCCGTTAATACCCAACTGGAAATAGGCGCAGTTGCATCCGTATTCTTATCCTTTGCCTCGTAATACATATAATTATTGCCGTGATTGTAAAGGGTGATTTCCGTTTTACCGTCGTTACCTTGCCCAGTGTACATATCCGAATATGCAAGCTTTGCACTAGAAGAATTGCTACCCAAAAGCAAGTAGCCGTCCGTACCATAGCCTGCCGTTTCCCACGAAGATTTCGTACGAGTATCTAACAAAACGTTGCTTTCAGGGGTTTCTTCGCCGCCCTGATTACCGCTATCTTCTTCACCAATGCCATCTAAATCAAAGAACAACGCCGTAATCATTGCCTGCACAGGCGCTTTCGTCACTGTAGCAGGATCTTGATTATCATAATATGCTACGATTTGATAATCACCAGCCTCTTCAATCGCAAAAGTCACGTATGCACCATTGGTCGTTACCGTTGTTTCCGCAAGCGCCGTGCCATAATGTGCATCTACCGAATCTACACCTGTTGTATCAAGCACCGTCGTTGTCTTAATACCACTGTAAAGACCTACCGTAATAGGTTTCGTTTCGCTTACGGCATTATTCCATTCCATTACGTACACCGAAACGTACGTCTTTTCCGTTTCACGTAAGCTAAAACCAAGACCTATATCCTTATACGGACAATCAAAGCCGTTGTGCAAACGCACGGGATATTGCGTTGTCGTTCCAGGAATATACGGATATGCATAGCTTGCGCTACTTACCGTCCAAGTACGTCTACCCGTTAATACCCAATTGGAAATAGGCGCAGTTGCATCCGTAGTCTTATCCTTTTCCTCGTAATACATGTAATTATTGCCGTGGTTATAAAGGGTGATTTCCGTTTTACCGTCGTTGCCTTGTTCGGTGTACATATCCGAATATGCAAGTTTTGCCGAGGAACTAGCCCCCAAAAGCAAGTAGCCGTCCGTACCATAGCCTGCCGTTTCCCACGAAGATTTCGTGGCGACGTCCGTTGCAACGTATTCCGCCACAGTACTTTCCGCAACAACGTCTTGAACAGCAGAAACACTGTAAACACCCCCGACGATAGACGCCATCGCAAGCAAAGAGCAAACGGCTAAGGAAATCTTTTTATTTTTTATTTTCATTTACGTTTCCTCCTAAAAATCGTTATTCTGCACCATAAGGAACGCGTGGAAGTTCGTTTTCATCTTCCTGCGTATCATCATTAGAATCAGAAGAGCCTGAATCTTGCGTATCGTCATTTGAATCGGAAGCCCCCGAGTCCTGCGTATCATCACTTGAGTCGGTAGAGCTTGAATCTTGCGAATTGCTCTCCTGTTGCACGCTGTCCGACGCAGTATTCTGCGAACCTGAATTGCCCGTTAAATCAGGCTGTGCGCAACAAGCGAAACAGATTACACAAAGAACACACAACAGATATAAGCCAATTTTTTTCATAATTTTTTCCATTTTTTACGCTCCTTGCTTACGCAAAATATGCAACCGCTGCTTGGTTGTACAAATACAACGCTTTCATCAAGTTGACAAGATTCGAATCCCCGCTATTATTCAAAACGATATTCGCATAGCTAAGGGCGCTGAAATTCAACGTGTAATCGCCGATTTTCACCGCGTATACCGTTCCAAGCTGGCCCGCGGAAATATTTTCAATTTCCATACAATACGTACCGTTTGCCAGCGAACGAACCGCTACGCGTTTACCGTCAACCGTGCACGTAACGCCCGACAAACTTTCTGCTTGGAAGGTGATACGCAGCGTCGTCCCCTCTTGCAAAAACAAGCTTGCCTGTAC
>JAZRBK010000306.1:0-1473 GCA_045635025.1 Candidatus Scatosoma sp. | reverse complement strand
GATAGGCCTTGAATGCAGTATTTCGTAAGCTCAATCAGTTTATTTTCAATCTCTTTTTGGTGAATGGTAAGATAACGCGTTCCTTCTAAAAGAGAGAGTACGGCGGGGAAGGAAAGGGTGCCCGCTTCCAAGCCGTCGGGGTAAAAATCGGGCATATCGAGGGATAAACTCATCGAGCCCGTTCCGCCGTAAAGAATGGGGGTAGGATTTACGCGCTCGGAAAAGAGGAGCGCACCGCTTCCCTGTATCGCCATTAGCCCCTTATGACCCGCAAGCGTAAGCAAATCAATGCCGAGCTGTTGCATAGAAATAGGGAAATGCCCGCCCCCTTGCGCGCCGTCGCAAAGCAGAAGCACGTCTTTGGGAAGTAACGCTTTTATCGCGGCGATGTTCGGCGTAGCGCCGTTGACGTTGGAAGCGGTGGTAACCGCAACGAGCCTCGTATTTTCTTTTACGAGGGATAAAATTGTTTGCGGGGAGATATTGCCGTCTGCTCCCTCATCGTCGAGCGGGCAAACGTCGTAGGTGATAATGCCCGCCTGTCTTAACCGCTCTAAGGGACGGAGCACGGAATTGTGTTCCATACAGGAAACGACGACGTGGTCGCCCTTTGTCAACGTGCCGAACAGGGCGATGTTTAACGCTTCCGTACAGTTTTTTGTAAAAACAACGCGGTCGAACGAAGCTCCGTCGAAAAGTTCAACGAGCTGTTTTCTGCATTTTTCCACGACGGTAGCACAGGACAGAGCGAGTTTATGTCCGCTTCTGCCGGGGTTTGCGCAAACTTTTACGGCGGAGGCGACGGCGGAAATGACGTTTTCGGGTTTTCTCCCGCCCGAAGCGGCGTTATCAAAATAAATCATAAGAGCACCTCTTGTTTTACGTTTTTCATAAGATATAGTATTCCAAAGAAAAGGAGTGTATGACTTATGATGATTCTCGCGGTGTTCCGCTCCCGCGCGCATAGCTTGGATTATGCGGAACGGTTAAACGGTTACGGGGTGTCGGCTGCGACGGTGTCCGCGCCGAAAGAGGTAAAAATCGGGTGCGGACTTTGCGTGCGTTTCGACGCAAGATATTTTATTCGTGCTAAGGCGATTTTGAAAACGGGCAAATACAGTTCGTTTAAGGGTTTTTATAAAACGGATTTTACGGCGGGGAGAATGACGGTTACTCCCTACGTACCGACGCAATAACTTGCGCTCGCGATTGGCGTAGAAAAATTGATAAATCGGGAACTTCAATTCGTAAAGTAAAATAATTTTTTTATTAACCTCAGATATTTTTAACTGTATCCGAGGTTTTATTTAAAGAATTTGAGAAGATATTTTTTCACCTCCTCAGAGCAGTTATCTCTGAATTCAAAGAATTCAATCATACTCATGCAACAGAAGTATTCACCGCCATATAATACAAGATGATTCAATGTATGCTCATTATAATTCTTTAAAATTACGGGTAAACTTTTACCCA